>CABZUC010000063.1 GCA_902528805.1 uncultured Alphaproteobacteria bacterium | reverse complement strand
CGTTTAAAGCTAAAATAAGTGAGTCGCACTCGTTTAGCACCTCAATTAGCTCATTTTTTAACTTAGGTTTTTGAATCTCGATAATGTTATTTAAATTTTCATTAATAATTCTTTCTTCAATATTTTTTTTTTCACTTCCATCACCTATTAAAATAAATTTAATATTGAAGTTATTGGAGTTTGAATATATAGCTAAATCAAAAATAAAGTTAAAATTTTGAGCTTTTCCCAAGTTACCTGCGTAAACCATTTTAAATACTTTAGATTTATTAACTTTGACTTGTATTTTTTCAGATAATTTAAATTCTGATGGATTATAATGCACTAAACTTTTATCTAAAAAAGGCTTAATATTGTGGTGATTGCAAAAATCAGGTGATTGCAACAATATTTTATCGGCGTTTTTATAAATTTTCACCACTATTTTATTAATTAAACTCATAAGATATTTGTTTTTTATAAAACCCGTATCTTTAAGGCTCTCAGGCCATAAGTCCTGAACCCATAAAACTAAAGGAATTTTTTTTATTTTACCTAATACAATAGCTGGGATTGCCTGTAAAATAGGAGAGGTCCCGTATACAAAAATTATGTCTGGATCTATATTTTTTTTTAAATAATTATTATGGATAATACCACTAATAATATACGAGAGATAATTTATTATTAAATTTAAAGCAGTCCCTTTGTAGCGCGGAAAAATTGGAAGTCTAATAATTTTAATATTATTATGATATGAAATTTTAGGTTTATATGATTTGTAATTTGGAAAAATTTTACCATTTGGATAGTTTGGTAATCCAGTAACTACACAAACTTTATTTTTAGAGTTTAACTCATATGCAATATCATTAATTCTAAAATTTTCTGGCCAAAAATGCTGAGAAAATATAACAATATTCATTTATAAAAAAATTAAGCTGAGTTAATAACTTTACATATAAAGTCAATATCCCCAAATGTTAAAGAGGGATAATTTCCAATATAAAAACCATAAGAATGTATATGATCTACTATTGGTAGATTGTATTTGTCATATGAGTGAAAGTTTTTTAAGTAGGGTTGTAAAAGTTGGTTTCCACCCCCTGCACTACCTTGTCTAAATTCTATATTATATTTATTTAATCTAATTTTTAATCTTTTTAATAAAGATTTATCTTTATTTATTAAAATAAGATTAAAAGCATAATTACTAGAGCCTTTTGTAATAAAATTTGTAAAGTATTTTGTACGATCTATTCTCCTTAAAAAATAAAGATGGTTTTTATTTCTTTTCTCAACTATTTTGTCTAATCTTTTAAGCTGACTTATGCCCAAAATTCCACCAATTTCATTATTTCTCATGTTGAAACCTGAGTATAAAAAAATGAAATCAGGATTAAGGAAATTATATTTTTTTTGGTAAAATTTAATAAATTTTTTATCGTTTGACTCTCTCAATAAGCCATGTGCTCTAATCATACGAGCCTCTAAATATGTTTTTTTATCATTTGTGCAAACCATACCTCCTTCAATTGTTGAAATATGGTGTGCATAATAAAATGAAAAATTAGACATAAGACCGAATGAGCCACATTTTTTATTTTTAAATCTAGCCCCATGAGACTCACAAACGTCCTCAATCAAAATAATTTTATTTTTTTTTATAATTTGTAAGATTTTCTTATCAAGACCATTAAAACCTTGAATATGCGATAAAAATATAGCAACAGTTTTTTTTGAAATTGCTTTTTCTACTAAATCAGAATTTAGGGATAGATTGTTCATATTAATATCTACAAATTTCGGTGTAAATCCTGATTGAATTATAGATGTGATATCCGAAACCCAAGTCAATGGAGGAACTATAATTTCTCCACCCTTTGGAAATCTTTTTTTCAAAATAGTCATAGAAATCAAATTAGCCGAGGAACCGGAATTAACAAAAACACTGTACTTAACACCAAGCCATTTTGACCATTTTTTTTCAAAATCAAGTACAAATTTATTACTTGTTAATATTGGGTCTTTTTTCTTTAAATGTTTTACAACTTCCTCTAAATCAGATCTGGCAAAATTATTTTTCATAAGTGGATATTTTTTAATCATTACA
>CABZUC010000062.1 GCA_902528805.1 uncultured Alphaproteobacteria bacterium | reverse complement strand
TTTCAAGGATCATTTCGCTAAATAGAGGGTAAACTGTTCCAATAAACACAACTAGTGCTGAGCAGATAAAAAATATGTTATTTAATAAAAGAAAACTTTCTTTGCTAAATAAATCAAAAGAGTCTTCGTTAAAATTTGAAATACTTTTTATATTTAATCGCACTGTCATGGCTAATAAATATCCAATTATTATTATTAAAAATAACCCCCTAAGCGGGTCTGTTGCAAAACTATGAACAGATACAATTAAATTCGAGCGAACTAAAAATGTTCCAAATACGGATGCTATAAAGCAATATAGCCCTAAATTTAAACTCCATAGCTTAAGTTGGTTACTTTTTATAGAAACCTTTAGGGAATGTATCAAGGCAGTGTTCAATAGCCATGGGATTAAGGAGATATTTTCTACTGGATCCCAAAACCACCAGCCTCCCCAACCTAATTCTGAGTAAGCCCAATAAGATCCTAAAACAATACCAGCCGTTAAAAAAAACCATGATATTTTTGACCAAATCATCATCTCTTCAAATAATTTTTCTGAATAATCTTGCTTTATTAACATGTGAGCAGACAACACAAAGGGAATAACCAAACCAATGTATCCCAGAAATAACGTAGGCGGGTGAATGACAAATAAAAAATGCTGTAAAATAGGATTTAGACCCAAACCTAATATTTCTTCATTTGCTTCTATATAAGTAAAAGGGTTTGAGCTAATCATTACATAAAGCAGAAATAAAGTGGAGATAAATATAATATTCTTGTGTATCTCAACTGTATGATTTTTGTTAAGAAAAAAAATACCAAATAAGTTTATTAAAAATACCCATAGCAAAATTGAACCTTCATGACTGCCCCATGCAGATGTTACTTTATAAAATAATGGATCATCAATATAAGAATTTTCAATTACGTTAAGCAGTGTAAAATCTGAAATTGAAAATGCATACATTAAAAGAATAAAGGGTGATAGATTTAAAAAATAAATTATTCTTAAAGATAAAACCTCTGATGGAATTAATTTCTTTAATAATTTAACATAAAATAAGACTGTCAGAATTAACGACACATAAACGATCCCGTTACCAAAAAGTGATATCAATTAATCACCTCTCCATTTTCCTTCTTCTTTTAATTTGTCTATGGCGCTTTGAGGCATATAATTTTCGTCATGTTTCGCTAAAACTATTTCAGCAATAAAAGTGTTATTAACTAATTTACCTTCAACAATTATCCCCTTTTTTTCTTCTACTAAATTGGGAAGTGTTTTTGAAAACACAACATTGATGGAATTTTTATTTTGATCAATTACTTCAAAAACCCAAATCCCATCTATAAATTTTAAACTATCTTCTTTTACAAGCCCTCCGACTCTTAAATACTTATTTTCTAATTCATTCATTCCTTTTAAATCTGTTGGCTCAACAAAATAAGCAATCTGGTCTTTTAAAGAGTAACTAATTAGAAATATAGAAGAGGAAAAGCATATGAAGATGATTAATAAAAAAATAAATCGTTTTTTAATCTGTTTATTTAATTTGATTATGCGCACTAATCTTATTAAAGACTTTTTTCTTTAACAGCATAATTATAATCGTTGTCACAGCGCAGATGATCCCAAAAAAAACGTAGCAAATTAAAACGAACTCTAAACTAGTCATTTAATAGTTTAGACCTTTCTATCTTCCTTTTTTCTATAATTATATAAAAAATGTTAGAAAACCAATACATTGCTAACATAAAAATAGCCAAAAAACTCATCAGTAAAGTAATTAAATAGTCATTAGTCATACTAGGACCGCCTATTCTTAAAACACTACTACCTTGGTGAAGTGTTGTCCACCAATCAACGGAAAACTTAACAATTGGTAAGTTTACCATACCTATTATTGCTAATATTGATGCAGCAAAATCTGCTTTTTGGAAGTGTTCAAAAGAGTATAAAAGAAGAATATGCCCTAAGTAGATAAAAGCTAAAATTAACATTGAAGTTAATCTAGCATCCCATACCCAATATGCTCCCCATGTTAAATTTCCCCATATTGAACCAGTAACTAAAACAACAATGCTCATTATTAATCCTATAGGCGATAAAGATCTAGCA
>CABZUC010000061.1 GCA_902528805.1 uncultured Alphaproteobacteria bacterium | reverse complement strand
ATAATTAATTCATTTTTATCATATAAAACTGCAGCAAATGTTTTAAATGAAAAAAAAATAATCAATATAATTAAAAATCTATAAACCATAATTTAAATTACCTGGTTCCTCAAAAAAGATATTTGTTTTTTGCTCATATCCAAAAAATCCTAAATAATCCATATAAAAACTAATGCTTAACGTCTCATTTGGTGAAGTGTTATAATTATCATTAAATCTAACATCTTTATATGAAATGACTAGATTTGAACATTCATCAGATAAATTTAAATCTAATGATTGCGAATATGGGCTATAATTATTTTTTAGATCCATGTTAGAGTTAAAAGATAATGAGATATTATCATTTAGCTTTTTCCCAATACCAAATTTTAATGATTGTGTGTCTGTTGAGGAATTTCTAAAAGAAGTTTTATTTGTTTCGTTATAATTTAAATTTAAATTTATTTTATTTGAATAACTTAAATCATAGTTCATTTCCTTTTTTGAAAAATTGGATTTATCTAAACGACTATCTATCTGAAACAATACATTATTGATATTTGTTTTCATTTCTAAAGCATAATCAGAAAGATTTGAACTCTGATTAATTTCTTTTGAATAGTTCGAATTTGTTGAAATGTCATATGATTGATTGATTTTTATTTCTAAACTTTCACTAAATGGTTTAGATATATTTTCTATTCCATAAACTATTCTGGTTGAATTATCCTGTAAATCTTGTCCATAGTATCTGCTATCTGAAAATTGATTTTGATAGTTGAAAGTTATAGCTTTGCTATCTTCATTAACAATGTTATCAGATAATAAATTTATATGATGGATAAATTTTAATCTTGGTTTTATTGATTTATAATTATTTATAAATATGTCAGAAGATAAAATAGCATCACTTTGAAAAACTTCTTCATTTAAATTAGAATTATCTTTAAAATCATAGCTACTAAAATTATTTTTAACACTTAGCTGATTAAAAAAATTTACATTATTAAGCCTGTTATTTTTATAAATAAAATTATTAAATTTAATAAAGTAAGTGTCTGAAGGTTTTTCAATATTAGAATTGGTTCTTTTTAAATTTCCAATATTGAGATAATTTCTTATAGATGTTTTATTTATTGGGTAATTAACACTTTCATAAGTAATTGAAGGAGCAATAGGTATATATTGAGAGTCAGTGGCATCGAAAGCTGCTACCGAGTAAATTTCACTCTTTAAATAATCATTTTTGTTTACAACATCATAACTATCAATACTTATAAAAATATCTTCGAAACTTAAAGGTACATCGTTAGTAGATCTAGTAGCTGAAATACTATTAGTTACAAATGCTTTGAAAGAAAGTATGTTATTTTTATTTAATTTTTGTTTTGCACTCAAATTTGCTGAGCTATAGACATCTTTATTAATTTTTCTTTCATTATATAAATCAAGAGATATATTACCCCCAGATCTCCTACTATTTAAGTTAGTATTTACAATAAATCTCTCTACGATTTCAAAATTAGGATCTAGAAATAATTTGGGTTTGATGAGAACATCAGTGCTTTGATTTAAAGGTAAGTAATATGGAGTAATTATTCCTGTATCTGCATCACCTCCTATTGCGAATTCTAGGGTAGGTGTTAAAAATCCTCTTTTTCTTGGGGCTTTATTTCCATAATGCGATAAATAAGGTAAATAGAAAACTTTATAATCTGCAATTTGTAAAAAAGTATCATAATGATTAAATTTATCATTTTTTAAATCGTATCTAGTTTTATCTATTCTTAATGACCATGTAGGGCAATTAAAAAAACCATCTAACTTACATGGGGTTAAAAAGTTATCATAAAAATCGATAATATCTTCAGTTCGTTCAGCGTTATTAGAGTCAATTTTTAATTCATTGTTATAAATATAACTCACTTCATTAGCTTTAAAGCTAATTAAGTTAGTATCCCCAACTAAATCCTTTCCACTTAAAATATTTAGTTCTTGGTATAAATAAAAATTACCGTAGACCTCAATCAAATCATTGTCATAATCTATAATTCCTTTATCGACTAAGATATTAGTGTCATTAATATTAATCTTTGAATTTTTTGCTAACTGAACAATATTTTTATCCGCATCATAAATT
>CABZUC010000060.1 GCA_902528805.1 uncultured Alphaproteobacteria bacterium | reverse complement strand
TTTCAATATAGTTATGCCTTTAAAACCTCCATAAATGATATCCTGTCCCTTTTTTAATATAGTAGAAGGTCTAATAATTAAATAATTATTAGATTTGGTATAAATTTCTTCTGTATTTAATTTATCAATTGCATATTTATTAAAATTATCTTTAGATGCTTGTGTAGATGAGATATAAATTATTTTTGCATTTTGATTTATTTTACTAAAATAATTAACATGTTTGGCCAATAATACATTAGAATTATTTTTTAGATTTTTGTCATTGTGAAAGTGTATTGTAACTAATATATATTGAAAATTTATACCTTGGTGTAAGAAATATTTTTTACAAAATAAGTCACTGATTAGATATAGATCTTTTTTATCGATTCTTTCATTTTCAAAGTAATAATTGATTTTGTTACTTTTTAATTTCGTTTCTAAATTATTAGTTAAAAAATTATTTTTTCCTAATATTAGTATGTTTTTATTCATGCATTTCGTTTATTATTCGAGAGGCATTGACCATTGCATTGAATGTAGTTGGGGAACCTGGCATATCGGGCAATACCGATTGATCAGTTATGAAAATATTTTTGTATTGATTTAAATTTCCATTTATTGAGCTACCACATTGAATTTTTTCATCTAAAGACATTGGAAAACTACCTCCATAATGATAGCTGGATCCTGTAATACCATTATTAATAAATTTTTTATTAATATATATAAAATTCATTTCTTTTTTTAGTAAATCAATAAATTGCTCAACTATTTCTTTTGTATCTTTTATATAGATTTCAGAAAGCATATATTCATATTCCCCTCTTTTATTCTTAGTAATTTTAAGTTTCATTTGGTTTGAGTCTTTTGAGTGAAGATATCCAAGAATTATATATATGTTGTTAAATATAAAAGGTAAAAAATAAGGAGTTCTATAAATTAAATTTCCAAGAAAATCTTTTAATGGTCTTAGCATTATCTCAGAAAAGGAATATACTTGAAGATGTGCTGAAAAATTACTTATTAATTCATTGAGAATAGTTATTGATATTTCAGATAAGGTATTTTTATTAACTTGGTACCTTTTTAAAGATATTGACTTTAATAAAGTTGGAATATAGAACCTTTGTGATTCTTTAAATCTAACATGATCCTGCTCTATTAATGAACTTCTTAATATTAACATTGCTGTGCCAATTGGACCTAAAGATAAAAATATTTTATTAAAATAAAAAGAACAGATTTCATTATTTTTTACATTTCTGCACTCTATTTTCCCAGTATTACTATTTTTATCTTGAAATATTTTTTCTGCAAATAATCCAGTATGATAGTGAAAATTTTTATTAGATAAGAGATCCTCAAGTAAATATTTTGAATTGAACATATTGTTATTAGGGCAGCCAAAGTGGCAAAGGCCATAGGATTGACATCCTTTTCCATTAATTGAATATTTACTACTAATTGCACTCTTTGCTCTACCAAAATAAATTCCCTTATCATTTAATAAATTTTTTTTTTCCTCACATTTATTATAAAAAACCTTTCCTGCATTTGAAATTTTATAGCCATGTTCTTCACCTATTTTAATATTATAAAAATTATCTAAATTATCTCTCGATGAGGAAATAGGCATAATATCCTCAACATCAGAAAGGTACTTATAAAACCTATTCATTGAAATCGGCCAATCTGATATATCCTCATCCTTAAATGGAGATACCATTGTAGCCCATATATTTGATAATCCACCCAATGCATTAGAAGAAATATAATCAGCTTTATTAGTAATAATTTTTTCATAATTATTATTTCTAAAAACAAAATCAGAACCAAAGGGATATTTAAGATTAGGATTATTATATGCACCTTGGATTTTTTTATTTTTATCAAGTGTCCTTAAAAATTTATAAAAGTCTCTATCTTTTAAAAATTCATTACCTAGATCTTTATTAGAGTCTTCAATTGTATTGCCTACATCAATCAGATGCACAATTTTACCTTTTTGTAAAAGTTGATGAGCTACTGTTAAGCCAGTAGGTCCAGAACCAATAATTAAATTATCAAATACCATTATATTTATTTTTAATATACTTTAACTATATATCTAAAAAAATGAATAAAATAACAATCTTACTTCCTACTTTAAATGAAGAAAAAAATGTTAAAAAAATTGTTACAGAAATT
>CABZUC010000059.1 GCA_902528805.1 uncultured Alphaproteobacteria bacterium | reverse complement strand
TTTTTCATCTCATCTTTTGTGTCTCTATCTCTAATTTTTAATCTTTTAATTAATTCATTTTTACTAGGTGGTAGTATAAATATCCCAACAACCTCCATGTTACTTTCTTTTAATTGTTGATACCCTTGCCAATCAATATCAAATAATACATCTTTCTTTTTGGTGAAAAAATTTTCAATATTTTTTTTTAAAGTACCATATTTAAAACCAAACACTTGCGCATGCTCAATAAATTTATTTAGTCTTATGCTCTCTTTAAAATCAGCATCTGATACAAAAATATAATCTTTTTTATTGATCTCCCCTTTTCTTTTAGGTCTTGTTGTACAAGATATTGATAAAGATATAGAAGGGTCTTTTTTTAAGAGCATTTTTGATATAGTCGTCTTACCAGCACCCGAGGGTGATGATAGAACTATACAAAAATTATTACTTTTAATGACCAAAGACTAAACTAGCATTTGTTCCACCAAAACCAAAAGAATTTGAAATTACATTTTTAACAGCTTTGGAGATTGACTCATGAGGAATTAAATTGATTTTCGTTGGTGTATCAGGGTTATCTAAGTTTAATGTAGGGGGAAGTGTTTGTGTCTCAAGAGTTTTAAAAGAAAATACAGCTTCAACCGCTCCAGCTGCGCCTAAAAGATGCCCTATTGCTGATTTATTTGAACTCATAAATATACTCTTATTAGATTTAAATAATTTTTCTACCGCATTTAATTCTATTGTATCTCCTAGTTGAGTGGATGTACCGTGAGCATTAACATATTCAATTTCATCTGAATTAAGTTGAGATTCATTTAAAGCCATCTCCATAGCTCTATAACCTCCGTTTCCATCCTCTGACGGCTTTGTTATATGAAAGGCATCTCCTGACATCCCATAACCTTTCACTTCTCCATATATTTTAGCATTTCTTTTTTTTGCATGTTCTAATTCTTCAAGAACTAAAACACCAGCGCCCTCTCCCATTACAAATCCTGATCTGTCTTTATCCCATGGTCTAGATCCCTTAATAGGATTATCATTAAAAGTATCACAAAGTGCACGTGCAGCAGAAAAACCAGATATTCCCAAGGGGCATATTGCTGCCTCAGCTCCCCCGCAAACCATTAAATCAGCTTTATTGTTTTTGATAATTGTAAAAGAGTCTCCAATAGCATGAGTTCCAGTTGCACAAGCAGTAACTGGAGAACTATTTGGCCCTTTAAGATTATACTTAATAGAAATATGACCAGATAATAAATTTATTAACGAAGACGGTATAAAGAAAGGGGATATCTTTCTTATACCTTGATTATCTAAAATTGAAGAATTTTTATAAATAGTATCTAGTCCGCCTATCCCGGATCCTACCATAACTCCAGATCTTAAAGAACTCTCACTGTCTGAATTAAAACCCGAGTCCTTAATTGCCTCGTCTGCAGCAATCAAGCCCAATGTAATAAATCTATCAATTTTTCTTTGTTCCCTGGGACTAACAATTTCATCATTTATGTTAGAGTCTTCTATTGAACCAGCTATTTTACAGGGGTAACTTTCAACATCAAATTTTGTGATTTTCGAAATACCGCTATTAGAGGCAATAAGAGAGCTCCAAGAAGTTCCAACACTATTACCTAGTGGATTAATTGTTCCTAATCCGGTAACTACTACTCGCCTCAATTTTTATGTTTTCTTAAATTAGTTTGAATTAGCTGTTAAATACGTAACTGCATCTTTAAGTGTAACAATTTTTTCAGCAGCATCATCTGGTATTTCACAACCAAATTCTTCCTCAAATGCCATAACAAGTTCAACAGTGTCTAGGCTGTCAGCGCCTAAGTCATCTATAAATTTTGAGTCACTTTGAATTTTAGCATCTTCTACACCTAAGTGTTCGACTACAATTTTTTTAACTCTTTCTTCTATATCGCTCATTTTAAAAACCTCTTAGTATTAAATTTAAAAGTTCGTACCACATTATAGTTAATATTCAAATAATTAAATTAAAGCCAATCCACCGTTTACATGCAAGGTCTGTCCTGTTATGTAATTGGCATTTTCAGAGCATAAAAAACCCACTGCTTTGGCTATATCGCTAGAATCTCCAAGTTTTTTCATTGGGATTCTCTCTAAAATAGTATTTTTTTGATCGTCGTTAAGTTTGTCAGTCATATTTGACTGGATAAAACCTGGTGCCACACTATTAACTGTTATATTTCTTGTTGATAATTCCAAAGCAAGTGATTTTACTATTCCTGAAATAGCCGCTTTAGAAGCTGTATAG
>CABZUC010000058.1 GCA_902528805.1 uncultured Alphaproteobacteria bacterium | reverse complement strand
GGTGGTCCTCATTGTTTTTCAAATATTCGTAAATGTCCTCATTAGTTCTCAAATTACTCATATTGTTGGAATTAAATATTTTTTCTAAAACACTTTGATTGAAATCAGGTTGATAACCTGAAGTTTTTAAGATTTCAAGCTCCAGTAATAATAGCTCTGACAGATAATTAGACCTATCATTCATTTTAGACATTAATAGCAAATAATAATTTATAACATTAGAATTTTGATCAGCTAAAAAAAGTAACTTGTTTATTAAAAAGCAAAAATAATCGATCGCCTTTAGCTCATATTTTGAAAATAAAAACCATTTAAAGGAATTAATAGATGTGGAGGAAAGACATACATTATTGCTATCAAATTCAATATTATTAAATCCCCCCTTAACATAATTAGTGCTTTTTTTTTTGGATTTTCCTCCAAATACAACAAGAGATTTTTGGCCGTGCTCAGTAGAGTAAAAAGAAACACTTAAATGATTTTCTTTAAAATTTTCTACTTTTGTTACTATAGCTTCGGTTTTATACAATTAATTTATTCAAGTTATTTATTATCTTAATCATTTTTTTTGCTGCTAAAATTTCTGCTTTTTGTTTAGAAATTCCCTCTGCCTCTACTTCGTTGTCGTTGATTTTTAAAGATACTATAAATCTAGGTTTATGTTTTGTGCCAGCTTCTTTAATTAAATTATAGTAAGGGATAGTTTTATATTTTTTTTGACAATATTCTTGGATAAATGTTTTAGGATCTTTTTGAGGAAGAGTATCTAATTCGTCTTGCCATAATTCCATTATTAATTTTTTTGAAAAATCTAATCCTTTTCTCGTGTATGCAAATCCAATTAAAGACTCTAGAGCATCAGCGTATACAGAATTTTTATTTGAGTTGGGGTCAAGCTGATGTTTAAAAATATCACCTAAGTTATATTTTTTAAATATTTTGGCTAAAGTATTTGTATTTACAAGATGAATAAATCTTCTTGAAATTTCATCCAGTGTATTATGAGAGAAAGTAGCAATCAAATATTCTGATATTACTAAACCTAAAACCCTATCTCCTAAGAACTCATATTTTTGAAATGGTTTATCAGAATTTTTTTTCAACTTTTCAAAACTATCATGTTGCAAACTTTTATCGAAGCCCTTGAGGCTTTTAAGAGTTTTGAAAATTTGTGCCTTATTCAAAATATTTATTTGATAATATTAAATAGCCTATCATACCTAATATGTAGAGGTAAATTCCAAAATTTTGAAATTGAAAAATCTGTATCAACTGAAAACCAGATAAACCAAACTTTTCCTATTATATTTACCTTGGGAACAAAACCTACCCCACTGAGAACTCTGCTGTCAGATGAATTATCTCTGTTGTCACCCATAAAAAAAAATTTGTCTTCAGGAATTTGGTATTCTGGAGTGTAGTCGAGTGGTCCGTTGTCAGTAATATTTAATATTTTATATTCATTTTCTATTAACTGCTGAATATCTTTTTTATACTGATCATCAAAAAAAAACCCATCATCGAATTGATTTAACATTTCAAATTCTTTTGAATTATTTGACTTAATATAAACTTCACCATTTATAACCTTAATTGTTTCCCCTGGTAAACCGATTAATCTTTTTACATAATTTATATTTTCTTGACCAGGAAGTTTGAAGACGATTACGTCACCTCTTTCAGGATTACTCTCAAATATTTTTCCTTTGAAGGGGGGTATTCCAAAAGGAAATGAATATCTTGAGTAGCCGTAATCCCATTTAGAAACAAATAAAAAATCTCCTACTAATAAATTTGGTTTCATTGAACCAGAGGGAATTTTAAATGGCTCAATAGCAAAAGTTCTAATTACACCAGCAATAATTAAAGCCCAAAAAAGTGCTTTAAAATTATTAATCAAAGATGATTTAATTTTGCTCAATAATTACCGACGCAATCGAATATAACTTTGTATCTGTAAGGCTGACATGAATGACACACTTTCCAAAAGTTTCATCCAAATAACTTTCTAGTTTATTTTTCAAAGAAATAACTGGTTTACCTAAGGTATCCCTGCTAACTACGATATTATTTGGATAACAAGGAGATCTAAATCCCAGACCAATACTTTTGGAAAAGGCTTCTTTAATAGCAAAATTATTTGCTAGTAAATTAGAATCAATTTTTTTTAATTGATCATTAACAAAGTATTTAGATATGAAGTTTTCTTTATATTTTGCATAAATGTTACTTACTCTATCTATCTCAACTAAATCTATTCCGTGGCCAATAATCATTTTTTTATTAAACCTCTAAAAGT
>CABZUC010000057.1 GCA_902528805.1 uncultured Alphaproteobacteria bacterium | reverse complement strand
TACATATTTACGATTTTAAAAAGTTGGTGGAGGATAGCGGGATCGAACCGCTGACCTCCTGAATGCAAATCAGGCGCTCTCCCAGCTGAGCTAATCCCCCAACAGTGTTGGTGGGCGAGGGAGGACTTGAACCTCCGACCTCACGCTTATCAAGCGCGCGCTCTAACCAACTGAGCTACACGCCCAATCAATGCCCTTTATCAACATTAGTTGAAAAAAGCAAAACAAATAGACGGTGGTTACTTTGAACGTACACTTAGTTCAAAGTTTTTTTTCCTTTAGAAAGGAGGTGATCCAGCCGCAGGTTCCCCTACGGCTACCTTGTTACGACTTCACCCCAATCGCTGGCCGTACCGTGGGCAGCTGCCTCCCGAAGGTTAGCGCACTGACTTAAGATAAAACCAACTCTCATGGTGTGACGGGCGGTGTGTACAAGACCCGGGAACGTATTCACCGCGGCATGCTGATCCGCGATTACTAGCAATTCCAACTTCATGCACTCGAGTTGCAGAGTGCAATCCGAACTGAGATAACTTTTGGGGATTTGCTCCACCTCGCGGTATTGCGTCCCGTTGTAGTTACCATTGTAGCACGTGTGTAGCCCAGCGTGTAAGGGCCATGAGGACTTGACGTCATCCCCACCTTCCTCCGGCTTATCACCGGCAGTTTCGCTAGAGTCCTCAGCCGAACTGTTAGTAACTAACGATAAGGGTTGCGCTCGTTGCGGGACTTAACCCAACATCTCACGACACGAGCTGACGACAGCCATGCAGCACCTGTGCGAAAGCCAGCCGAACTGAAGGTTACCATTCTGTAACCGGTACTTTCCATGTCAAACGCTGGTAAGGTTCTTCGCGTTGCGTCGAATTAAACCACATGCTCCACTGCTTGTGCGGGTCCCCGTCAATTTATTTGAGTTTTAATCTTGCGACCGTACTCCCCAGGCGGGGTGCTTAACGCGTTAGCTACGACACCGAACAAAAGTCCGACGACTAGCACCCATCGTTTACTGCATGGACTACCGGGGTATCTAATCCCGTTTGCTACCCATGCCTTCGCATCTCAGCGTCAATATCAGTCCAGAAAATCGCCTTCGCCACTGGTGTTCCTTCCAATATCTACGAATTTCACCTCTACACTGGAAATTCCATTTTCCTCTCCTGAATTCCAGAACAGAAGTTTTAAAAGCAATTCCTAGGTTGAGCCCAGGGATTTCACTTCTAACTTTCTGTTCCGCCTACATGCGCTTTACGCCCAGTAATTCCGAACAACGCTAGGACCTTCCGTATTACCGCGGCTGCTGGCACGGAATTAGCCGGTCCTTCTTCTTCGGCTACTGTCATTATCCTCACCGATGAAAGAGTTTTACAACCCTAAGGCCTTCGTCACTCACGCTGCATTGCTGGATCAGGGTTGCCCCCATTGTCCAATATTCCCTACTGCTGCCTCCCGTAGGAGTCTGGGCCGTGTCTCAGTCCCAGTGTGGCTGATCATCCTCTCAAACCAGCTAAAGATCGAAGCCTTGGTGAGCTTTTACCTCACCAACAAGCTAATCTTGCGCGGGCCAATCCTATAGCGATAAATCTTTCCCATTACTGGAGTATACGGTATTAGCTACAGTTTCCCGCAGTTATTCCGTACTATAGGGTATGTTCCCACGTGTTACTCACCCGTGCGCCACTAAGGACACCTAGCAAGCTAGGGCCTTCGTTCGACTTGCATGTATAAAGCATGCAGCAAGCGTTCGTTCTGAGCCATAATCAAACTCTTAAGTTGAATTACCTACTCATAAAAAACAAAGTTTTAAATTGACGTAGGTTAGACGCCAAAATTACGAGCTAACATTCTTACTAAATGTAAGCTTAATCGAAATTTGACGTTATAAACCCACCGTCTATTCATTTCATATTAACTAAAAATAAAGAGCAAGATTCGCTAATGCACAATAAATGGCCTAGTGAATCAAATAAAAAGTAGAATATAAGTACACTTTATCGAGACATTGTCAAATGCATTTAACAGAAAAATATTGAAATTTAGGATTGAATATACTCATTTTATTATTAGATAATCAAAGGCTATTTTAGATATATTTCTGTTAAATTTTATGAATCTGTCACTAAAAACTGTACAAAATTGCTCAATATCAGAACATGTGCTATTTATTGGCTGTCTTAACACAAAAGAATTTTTGAGGACAATTTCTTGATATTTTGGGGCTGATATAGGGACAATATTTTTTATTTTAGTCTGAGATATATCAAATAAAGTATCATGAATACGTTTTGAATTTGAATACACGGCAAATATCAAGGCAAAAAGTAAAAGGAAGTTAATTATTTTTTT
>CABZUC010000056.1 GCA_902528805.1 uncultured Alphaproteobacteria bacterium | reverse complement strand
AATTCACCCGTTGAAATGGCTAAAATTTATCAAGATGCCGGTTTCAACACAATACACGTAGTTGATTTGGATGCTACTTTAGGAAAAGGCAATAACAATCAGACACTAGATCTAATAAGAAAAAAAATTGATATTAAAATCGAAGTAGCTGGAGGTATAAGAAGCAAAGATACTATCAATGATAAAATTAACCAAGGTTTTGATACAATAGTAATCGGTACCTTCGCTATTAAAAACATTGATGATGTATTAACTCTTAAAGATAGTTTAATAAAAAAACTATCTATCGCACTGGATATAAAAGACAATCAAATAGTATCTCATGGATGGCAAAAAACGAACAATCAATCACTTGAGTACATTGTAAACAGGTATAATGATCGACCTATCCATTCTTATTTTGTCACCGATGTTGCTAACGATGGAATGTTATCTGGCTTAAATATAAAAACCTTTAGTTCTATTAAACAATTAACCAACAAACACATTACCATTGGTGGCGGTGTAAAAGATCTTAACGATCTTGAGCTCAGTAAAATAAATGGCTTTAATAACGTCGTTGTAGGCAAGGCAATATATGAGAATAAAATTACTATAGAAAGCTTGGCTCAATTTAATGCTTAAAACTAGAATAATTCCATGTCTCGATGTTATTAAAAATAAAGTAGTTAAGGGTGTTAATTTTAAAAACATTAAAGTCATGGGTAACGCAGTAGAAATGGCTAGGTATTATTCTTTATCGGGGGCAGATGAGTTATGTATGCTAGATATAAATGCGTCTTATCAAAATAGAAAAACATTTATCAAAACTGTTGAGGCAATTGCTAAAGTAATTAATATTCCTTTGACCGTTGGCGGCGGTGTTTCAGGTTTGGATGATATAACAGATTTACTCAATGCAGGGGCAGATAAAGTATCAATTAATTCTGCTGCTGTAAAAAATCCTAAATTAATTCGACAAGCATCACTAAAACATGGCTCTCAATGTATTATCGTTGCAATTGATGGCAAGAGACATGAAAATAAAATGAAAGTGGTGGTTAAAGGTGGACGAGAAATCACAAAAAAAGAACTTATAGTCTGGGCAAAACAAGTTCAATCTTTAGGTGCAGGAGAAATATTAATGACATCAATGGATACAGATGGTGTTCAAAATGGATTTGATAGTAGCATGTTAAAAAAAGTAACCAGTAATGTAAGTATTCCTGTTATAGCAAGTGGTGGCGTTGGAAACCTAGAACACTTCTATTTAGGGCATTTAACAAAATCTACTGGTCTACTAGCAGCGAGTGTGTTTCACTCTGGAAAATATAAAATTAAGTCTGTAAAAAAATATTTAAAAAATAAAGGAGTACCTGTGAGACTATGAACTATGACAAGGAAAATATTTTCGCAAAAATATTAAACGGAGAAATACCTTGTGAAAAAGTTTTTGAAAACGACTATGTACTCTCATTTAAAGATATCAACCCAAAAGCAAAAATTCATCTTTTAATAATCCCTAAGGAGCCTTTCTTAGATATTTCTGATTTTTTACATAATGCCGATACTCTTTATCAAACTAACTTTTGGAAATCTGTTGACGAGATAATAGCTGTCTTGGAACTAAGAGATAAAGGCTTTCAAATTAAAAGTCACAAAGGTAAAGACGGCGGTCAAGAGGTTTTTCACTTTCACTTGCATATTTTATCAGATGCTTAATTATCTAGATTGAATATAATTAATTATATCTAAAACACCTTTTATGTTTTTGGCGTGATCGATAACTAAATCTATCTCTTTTTGATCACTTGAAACACCAAATAAATAAACAATTTGTTTTTGTACTTCAAAGTCATATTTAAAATTCTTAATATCATTATCAGTAAGTATCTTTGTAAATAATTGTGTGCTAATAAACTTGTCTTTAGCTATGTCATCTAGACCATATCCAGTATCAATTGAAATCTCATTTAATACTTCTATAACACCGTCTTGTTTCCATGCAAGCCTTACAGCTTCTAGCCTCATATCACCATAAGGAACAACGCCCGTTAGTAAGACCTTTCCTAATTCAACTTCAACATCAATTCTTGTAAAGAGTGTTGCATCGTATGAAAAGTATTTTTCTTTAATACCTAGCTTAATTGTGGCGTCGTCCCAGCTCTCACCAAATGTTTTTTCGTCTTCGTTCTCTTTAATAACAGTTTTTGCACCAGTTGTAATTAGAGAAGGGCCGCAACCAATAAATAATACAGAGATCAAAACTATAAGTCTTTTAAACATTCTTTAAATTAATTGATAATTTATAAAAATCATTTCTTGATATTCTATACTTACTTTTAAGGAGTTGATAAGCCTTTTTTACACCTACATCATCAATTAT
>CABZUC010000055.1 GCA_902528805.1 uncultured Alphaproteobacteria bacterium | reverse complement strand
GAAAGAAGGTTTTATTATTTTAATTCTTTCATTTATTTCCTTATTGTTTTGATTAAAAAACTTTTCGTCAATTTGAATTTCGACCTCATTTTTATTCCCAATGGCATTAATACCCTTAATATTGGACATAATATTATGTATTATTATTGAGCTTGTTTTTTTAAAACCTCCCCCACCACAGCAATCACATTTATTATAGAATGTCTCATAAATACTTTGCCCAATTCTTTGTCTTGATATTTCCATTAATCCAAATTGAGAAATCTTTGTTAATTGAACTCTAGATCTATCTTTATAAAATAATTCTTTTATCTTCCTTTCTACTTTTGAATTATTTATATTTATATTCATATCAATAAAGTCAATTACAATTAATCCTGCAATATTTCTTAATTGAATTTGTTTGAATATTTCATCACTCGCTTCTAAATTTGTATTTAAAGCTGTAATTTCAATATTTTTTTCTGAAGTAGATCGACCAGAATTTATATCAATACTTGTGAGAGCTTCAGTTGGATTTATTACTAAATATCCTCCTGATTTTAAGTAAATATTTTCTTCTGTAAGACTATTTATTGGATTTTTAATACCATAACTTTCAAAAAGTGGAAGCTTGTCTTTGTAATGTGTTATTTTTTTATTTGATTTTACACTAAAATCATTTTCTAGTTTTTTGTATAGTTTCATTGTTTTTAAATCTGAAAAAACTATTTCCTCTATTGTCCTTTGATTAAAATCTCGTGCAACTTTAATAATAGGCGTATCTAGTTCAGTAATTAATATAGGTGCCTTTGATTTTAATGTATCTTCTCTTATCTTAGTCCATAATTTTCTTAAATAGCTAAAATCTGCAATTATATCGTCGTCTTCAGCAGATATTGCATTAGTTCTAATTATTAATGACATTCCATCTGGTAAATTAAAATTGTCATGTAATTTTTTCAATCTTCTTCTATCTAGAGGATTTGAAATTTTCTTTGATACTCCACCAGTTGAAGAGTTATTTGGTAATAAAACACTATATCTCCCAGGTAAGGATATGAAGGTTGTTACAGCTGCACCTTTTGTACCTCTTTCCTCCTTAACTATTTGAATTAAAAAAACCTGATCTTTTTTTATTACGTCCTGTATTTTATATTTACGATAAAAAGACAAGAAGTGCTTTTTATTTTCTTTTTCGTCATCTATTTCTCTATTTTTTTGACTACTATTTTCAAGTATCTTCTCATTATGAGGTATTTTGAAATAGCTTGGGTGTATTTCATCAAATGGCAAAAAAGCCTTTTTTTCTGACCCAAATTCAATAAAAGCTGCCTGAAGTGAGGGCTCTACTCTGGATACAGTTCCAAGGTAGATATTATTTTTTTTGTTTGTTGCTAAATCATCTGAGTAGTCAAAATAATTGATTTCTTGCCCGTCTGCTGCGATGATACATAATTCGCTATTGATGCTACCATCAATGAAAATTCTTTTAGACATGTTTTTAAATCCTTTTGATATAATAAATTATTAATAATTAGGCTATTTAATAAAATGAAACTTTTTAAATATTTACAGTACATTTTCATAATCTCTGTATTAGGTATATCCATAGTGATACTATATTTATGGAATATTCAACAAGATCTACCTGACCATAATATATCTCAATATTTTCCAAATGAAATAACAAAAATTTACGATGAAAAATATGAGCTTATGTACCATGTAGGCAACAGAGATAGATTTTACTTAGATTACAAAGATATACCCAAAAGTATGATTAACGCCATTATTTCCGCAGAAGATAAAACTTATTTTCAACATCAGGGATTTGATATCAAAGGAATAGTAAATGCTTTTATTATAAATTTGAAAAATATTTATTCAAAAAATAATAATAATTATGTCGGGGCTTCCACTATAACACAACAGTTAGTTAAAAATATTTTACTTAATAGAGATCAAACTATTTCAAGAAAAATAAAAGAGTTAATATTATCTCTTCGAATAGAGCAGGAATATTCTAAAGAATTTATAATAGAATTATATTTAAATGAAATTTATTTTGGTAGACGCTCATATGGTGTAGCCTCAGCATCATTCAATTATTTCAATAAATCAATTTTTGACTTAGAAATACATGAATATGCATATCTAGCAGCATTACCTAAAGGTCCGAACAATTATGATCCTAATAAAAATTATACAAGAGCACTTGATAGAAGAAATTATGTTTTAAAACAAATGGAAATAAATAAATATATAACTACAGATGAATATAATTATTATTCAAATTTAAAGATAGAGCTATCGCAAAGAAATAATAAAAAATATAAGTCTGATTACAAGACTGATTTTATATTGAATTATCTGAATTCAAATTCATTTAATGAAAATGCATTC
>CABZUC010000054.1 GCA_902528805.1 uncultured Alphaproteobacteria bacterium | reverse complement strand
TGTCAATAAGCTTAATCCGAGATCTCCGAATGGGGAAACCCAATAACTTATAAGTGAATTCATAGCTTATAAGGGCGAACCTAGGGAACTGAAACATCTAAGTACCTAGAGGAAAAGATATTCCGTTAGTAGTGGCGAGCGAAAGCGGATCAGGCCAGTGCTAATTTTTACTAAACCAGAACTGTATGGAAAGGCAGGCCATAGTGAGTGATAGCCTCGTATGGGTAGATAGTAAAAAATAGACATGAGTAGGGCGGGACACGTGAAATCCTGTCTGAATATAGGAAGACCACTTCCTAAGCCTAAATACTACTTTATGACCGATAGTGAACCAGTACCGTGAGGGAAAGGCGAAAAGAACCCCTAGCAGGGGAGTGAAATAGACCCTGAAACCGGATGCTTACAAGCAGTTGGAGCCTCTTTATGAGGTGACAGCGTACCTTTTGTATAATGGGTCAGCGACTTAATCTCATTAGCAAGCTTAAGCCATATAGGTGTAGGCGAAGCGAAAGCGAGTCTGAATAGGGCGATTTAGTTAATGGGATTAGACTCGAAACCGAGTGATCTAGTCATGAGCAGGTTGAAAGTGAAGTAAAATTCACCGGAGGACCGAACCCACTAGCGTTGAAAAGCTACGGGATGACTTGTGATTAGGGGTGAAAGGCCAACCAAACTCGGAAATAGCTAGTTCTCCGCGAAAACTATTTAGGTAGTGCGTCGTGTGAATCTTATTGGGGGTAGAGCACTGAATGGGCTAGGGGGAAGCAATTCCTACCAAACCTAATCAAACTCCGAATACCAGTAAGTCTGCACGGCAGACAGTCCATGGGTGCTAAGGTCCTTGGACGAGAGGGAAACAGCCCAGATCAACAGCTAAGGTCCCCAAATAATGATTAAGTGTGAAAGGGAGTGGGAACTCCAAGACAGCCAGGAGGTTGGCTTAGAAGCAGCCATCCTTTAAAGAAAGCGTAACAGCTCACTGGTCTAATTAAGAGATCCTGCACCGAAAATGTAACGGGGCTCAAATCATTTACCGAAGCTTTGACAATTACTTTTAGTAATTGGGTAGCGGAGCGTTCTGTAAGCCTGTAAAGGTGATGCGTAAGCATTGCTGGAGGTATCAGAAGTGCGAATGCTGACATGAGTAACGATAAGAAATGTGAAAGACATTTCCGCCGAAATCCTAAGGTTTCCTGCGTAAAGCTAATCTGCGCAGGGTTAGTCGGCCCCTAAGGCGAGGGCGAAAGCCGTAGTCGATGGGAAGCAGGTTAATATTCCTGCACCAACTGGTAGTGACGGATGAAGTAAATTGTGAGTTCTTAATGGATTGAACTTGCAGTGAATTTGTCCCTGGAAATAGCTCCAGTATTAGACCGTACCAAAACCGACACAGGTAGGAGGGTAGAGAATACCAAGGCGCTTGAGAGAACTATGTTGAAGGAACTCGGCAAATTACACTTGTAACTTCGGGATAAAAGTGACCTGCTATTGGGCAACCAGTAGGAGGTGGCACAGAAGAGGGGGTAGCGACTGTTTACTAAAAACATAGCACTATGCAAAGTCGAAAGACGACGTATATGGTGTGACGCCTGCCCGGTGCCGGAAGGTTAATAGGAGGGGTGCAAGCCCTGAATTGAAGCCCCGGTGAACGGCGGCCGTAACTATAACGGTCCTAAGGTAGCGAAATTCCTTGTCGGGTAAGTTCCGACCTGCACGAATGGCGTAACGATTTCCCCACTGTCTCCAACATAGACTCAGTGAAATTGAATTCTCGGTTAAGATGCCGAGTAACCGTGGTTAGACGGAAAGACCCCGTGCACCTTTACTGCAGCTTTGTATTGGTATTAGGGAACAGATGTGTAGCATAGGTGGGAGACTTTGAAGGATTGGCGCTAGCCACTCTGGAGTCACAAGTGAAATACCACTCTTCTGTTCCTTGATGCCTAACCATACACCGTCATCCGGTGTTGGGACCATGCATGGTGGGCAGTTTGACTGGGGCGGTCGCCTCCCAAAGAGTAACGGAGGCGCGCGATGGTAGGCTCAGAACGCTTGGAAACCGTTCGTCGAGTGCAATGGCATAAGCCTGCCTGACTGCGAGACCCACAAGTCGAGCAGAGACGAAAGTCGGTCATAGTGATCCGGTGGCACTTCGTGGAAGGGCCATCGCTCAACGGATAAAAGGTACGCCGGGGATAACAGGCTGATCTCTCCCAAGAGTCCATATCGACGGGGAGGTTTGGCACCTCGATGTCGGCTCATCGCATCCTGGGGCTGAAGCAGGTCCCAAGGGTTTGGCTGTTCGCCAATTAAAGCGGTACGCGAGCTGGGTTTAGAACGTCGTGAGACAGTTCGGTCCCTATCTGCCATGGTTGTGGAAGCTTGAGAGGATCTGCCCTTAGTACGAGAGGACCGGGGTGGACGTACCTCTGGTGTACCTATTGTAGCGCCAGCTGCATCGTAGGGTAGCTATGTACGGAATGGATAACCGCTGAAAGCATCTAAGCGGGAAGCCAACCTCAAAACTAGGCTTCGTTATAGGA
>CABZUC010000053.1 GCA_902528805.1 uncultured Alphaproteobacteria bacterium | reverse complement strand
GCAGGTATTCTTAACGATATCGTTGTGACCCAATCGAACCTGAAAGACGCAGTTCAAATTCAACAAATGAGACAGTTGACTGATCAAGGAGTTGATGGATTAATAGTCTGTTGCTCAAATCCTGTCGCTTTGAATCCTACAATTGAATATGCATATGGAAAAGGTGTTCCAACTGCATCAATGACAGGTTATTTAACTTCAGAGTATGCTATCAGCACATCTGTTAACTATAAATTAACCGGATATTATATTGCACAATGGTTAGCAGAAACTATTGGTGGTGAAGGTAATGTTATTATCATGGAAGGCATTCCAGGAACATCAGCATCTGACTCACAGCACCAAGGTATGCTAGACGGTTTTGCAGAATATCCAGACATTACTGTTGTTGCAGAAATTGCACACATGTGGACTCCACAGATAGCGCAAGCCGAACTACAAAAATGGCTATCAGCTAATACAACTCAAGTTGATGGTTTTGCAGTTCAGTCTTCAGGTGAGTCAGGAGCACTTAATGCTCTCGAATCATCAGGTAGACCCATGGTGCCAATGGCTTTAGGTGGAGAAATCGGAGCATTCTGTTACTGGAGAAATAATCCAGATTTTATTGACAGAGCAGTCTATGCATGGCCTCCAGGAGATGATGCAGAGTTTGCTATGAATGTTCTTTTAAGAACTATGAAAGGTCAGGGTCTGAAAATCCAATCTATTTTAGTTCCTCCATATGAAGAAGATGTAGAGACCATTCAGTCTTTTGTTCCTGAAGATTGTGACAGAAACTCAAGTGAGTTTAGAACTGTTGGAATTGAAAACTGGGCAAGTGATGAATATTTAAATAATTTCTTTGATAATGGAGAAGCGTTACTTTAATTTAAGTAATACATGAATGAAGAAAAAACTTTGGACAGTGCCCCAAACGGGAATGGGGCACAGTCTAACTCCTCCAAAGTTGGAGGAGATATTTACGTTCAAGATGCATCAAAATCCTTTGGTGTAACAAAAGCTCTAAACGGAGTAAATTTTAAAGCTAACTTTGGTGAAATACACGCCATTGTTGGTGGCAATGGATGTGGTAAGAGTACATTGGCAAAGGTTATCTCAGGAGTTTTGCCTTTGGACAAAGGAAAAGTGTCTATAATGGGGCAATCACCCAATTCACCAATTGAAGCCCAAAGAGTTGGCATCGCAACAGTTTTTCAAGAAGTGATGATAGCTGAGGAAGCTACTGTTTATGAAAATTTATTTATTGGATATGACTCTTTTTTTGGAAAAAAATTAGCACATCGAGATAGGGTCGAAAAAGCCGCTTCCATAATGTTAGAACTATCGGGTGAATTTGTTGATCCATATACAATTGCAAGTCAATTATCGCTTGGTATGAAAGCTTGGATAACAATTGGTAGAGCATTTTTAAGAAATCCTAAAGTATTAATTTTAGATGAGTCATCAGCTGCACTCGATTTTGACTCTACAGAAAGACTTTTTGCAAAAATGAGAACTTTAAGAGATCAAGGTGCAGCAATTTTTATAGTAACTCACAGAATTGCAGAGTTAGTAAGGATAAGTGATAGAGCAACGGTTATGAGAGATGGGGTTGATGTTGGAGTTTTAGCAGGAGATGAAATTACTGAGAAAAATCTTCTCGGTCTCATGACAGGTGATAAAAAATTTTCTACAGCATCAGAAATAAAAGCTACACCTCCAGACTCAATCTCAGATGAAATAGTTCTGTCTGCTAAAGATTTAAAAGTTTGGGACAATGGAGATGTTATTAACTTTGACCTGCCTAAAGGTGAGATACTTGGAGTCACAGGACTTGATGGACAAGGACAAGATAATTTTGTTAAGGCTCTTGCTGGTATCAATCAACCACTTAGCGGGGAAGTAGTTGTTAAACAGTCTGATGAGGAACGAGAAAGAACAAAGAAAGATTATACAACTGTAAATAGCTTATTAGATGCAAAGAAAAGTGGAATTGGATACGTATCCGGAGATAGAAAAAAAGAGGGTATTTTTCCTAACATGAGCATATATGAGAATATGGTCATTCCATTATACAAGGGAAAACAATCTAAAACGTCTGGTGGGTTTATTGGTTTTATTAAATGGATGGAATTAAACGGTATTTTTGATTGGGAAGTAGAGAGGTTAAGTATTAAAACAGGTCCAAAAAATAATCTAATTACCTCATTGAGTGGGGGAAATCAGCAAAAAGTCATGATTGCCAGAGCTTTCACAACAACTCCAAAAATACTCATACTTAACGATCCAGCGAGAGGTATTGATGTCGGCGCAAAACGAGACTTATATAAATACCTTAGAATTTTTGTAAATGATGGTGGTACAGCAATATTTCTATCAAGTGAACTCGAGGAATTTATAGGACTCTGTCATCGAGTTTTAGTTTTTCGGGATGGGAGTATATTTGAGACTTTTGAGAAAGAGGATATCAATCCAAATACAATTCTTGAGGGAATGTTTGGTCATACTCAAAAAAAATCTAGTGATAATAATTTATCAAGTGTGCAAAATTCAAATCGCAAAGCCAATGGTAATGCAGAAATTCAAAATAAAATAATTAAACCGACAGTGCCTACAAATGTCAAAGTAGTAGATTTTACAGATAAA
>CABZUC010000052.1 GCA_902528805.1 uncultured Alphaproteobacteria bacterium | reverse complement strand
TTATGAAAAAAGTCCCTGGTTTTAAAAAAAAATATCTTGAGGGCAGAGATATGCTTTTTGGCTCCCTGATTAAAAATAATAATGGGGTCTTATTTAACAAAAGCCATGGTAATCTAGTCGATAAATTAATTATTGAGATTGTTAAAGATATTCAAATTACTTTTCCAGTTTCTGACTTCTGTTTAATCGCTGTAGGTGGTTATGGCAGACATGACTTGTCACCAAAAAGTGATGTTGACTTACTATTTATTTATAAAAAATCTAATAAAAATATAAGAGATTTTATTACTCAATTAAATAATACACTCTGGGATATTGGATTAGAAGTTGGAATATCTTTCTTAACAATTAAACAGGCATTAATCGATTCTAAGAAAGATATAAAGACAATTACAAAATTTGTTGAGACTCGTTTTATTATTGGTGATGAAATTCAATACGGTGAGTTTGTTCGGTCTATTAAAATTTTAATTGGAAAACAAAATCCCCTAAAACTCAGCGAATTAAAGCTTATAGAGTTGGTTGAAAGACATGACTATCGAATAGGAATTAAAAGTAATTTAGAGCCGAATATCAAAGAGGGTATTGGGGGTCTTAGAGATATTCATACCATACTGTGGGTATCGATCTTTATGTTTAATATTTATAAATTAGAAGACTTAACGTCTATTAATATCTATACCAAAGAGGAAATTAAAGAATTAAAGAATGCTTGGAAATTTCTCTTAACCATTCGAGCATTTATTCATTTATTTAACGAAAGCAAAGGTGATGTTCTATCTATTGAAAATCAGTTAAAAATTTCAAAAAAACTCTCTTACAAAGACAAAAAGAAGGAAAAAGGAGTGGAGATTTTTATGAAAGATTTGTTTGTGAATGTTGCAAAGATTAATTCTCTCTTAAGAGCCTTTTATTCAAAGCTTCCAGAGGATTTAATAATCAAAACGATTTATAAAAGAAAACCCACTAAAACTAAATCACTAGAAAAAGAATTTATAATTGAAAAAGGTTTTCTGAATTTAAAAAATAATACCGCTAAAAACCTTCAACTAAAATGGGCAAACGTCTTTGAAAAATCCTTGGAACATAATTTACTCATTCATCCTCGCTTTTTAAAAACCGTTGAGGAAAAGAGAAAAGTTTTAAAAAAAACCACTGATAAACAACACCTCCAATCATTTTTAAATATTGTCGTATCCAAAAAAAATCCAATACAGGTCCTTCATGATTTTAATGATACCCAGCTATTTAGCGAAATATTTCCTGAGTTTGGCAGAGTTTGGGGACAAGTGCAGTTTGATATTTATCATCACTACACCACAGATGAACACTTATTATTAACACTGCACAACCTTAATGAGCTAAGACAAAAATCCTTTTATAATGAAATATATAGTAGGTTATCCTCGAGAGAAGCCCTTCACATCGCTTTACTATTTCATGACATCGGAAAGAAGGGGCCAAAAAATCATTCTGTTTATGGAACAGAGTTAACTAATAAAATTTTAAAAAGACTTCCTTTATCACAAGAAGTGAAAGAGTTAACATTGTGGCTAGTTGAACATCATTTAGTGATGAGCGATACAGCCTTTAAAAATGACACGCAAAGCTCTGAGGCAATCGCTAAATTTACTTCTATAGCAAACACAGAAGAAAAAATAAATTCATTATTTCTATTTACCTTGTGTGATATTGCTTCTGTTGGACCAAGTATTCTAAATGAATGGAGAATAAGTTTGCTTCGAAGTTTGTTTTATAATGCAAAAGACTTTCTTCAAAGAGGTTTAGATACAAAAACTTATTCATCCTCTGTTCAAGAATCCTTGAAGAAATCTGTATTACAACAATCCGATATAAGCCTGAAAAAATTTATCAACAAGTCCATCAAAGAATTTCCTGCTCCGTTTTGGGAGGCCTTTTCATCCAGAATGATTGTAGATATATTTAAAATTTATCAAAAAAATAAAAAGGCAAAAATTATTAACTCAGTAAATTTTTTAAACTATGAAAATAAAGAATATAGTGCGGTTGTCGTAACGAGTAAAAATAGACCTGGTATATTAAAAGACATTGTCTCTGGGTTCACTCATTCTCAATCAAATATTCTAAGCTCCAGGATAATCTCTTTGAATAACAATCAAGTAATTGATGTATTTTGGGTTACGAACTTCTTTAATAAAGGTGTTTTAGATCTCAACGAGCAAAAGCGAACAGCGAAACACGTGATGAGCGCTCTTAATCAAAAAGATTTTAAACCCTTACAGTCCTTTACCCAAGATCAGCAAAAACTAGCCGTCAATCCTCAAATCACAATTGATAACGAGATGAGCAAGCAAGTCACTACTTTTCAAATATTATCCGGCGATCGACCAGGCCTTTTAATGGACATTCTAGGAGTGTTTCATGATAAACAAATTAGCGTTCAATCAGCTAAAATCTCCACCTATGGAGAGAAAGTTTTTGATATTTTTCAATTAACAAATAGTAATAACCAAAAAATAAAAGATACAAAACTACTAAAATCTATAGAAAACAATCTGATTTCTATTCTTTAGATATTTTTATGAATCAACTGAAGTCACTCGATCTTATCAGATAATTCTGATATCAATTTTATTAACAATAAAAAATGGCTAGTTTCCAAAAAAGAGTTTTTTCTGGCGTTCAACCAACAGGGACGCTGCACTTAGGTAATTACCTGGGAGCTATAAAAAACTTTGTGGAACTTCAAAAAGAATTTGAATGTATTTATTGTGTGGTGGACCAACACGCAATCACCATTGAGCAAAATCCAAAGGAGCTTCGCTCAAACACTCTAGAAGTATTAGCAT
>CABZUC010000051.1 GCA_902528805.1 uncultured Alphaproteobacteria bacterium | reverse complement strand
CTTATTAAATAGTAAAAACCAAAATCAGAGCTCCAATATTGAAATAAGCATAGTGACCACATTAATGAAAACAATAAACTAGTAATTATTAAAGTTGATTTTTTTAGAGTAAACATTACTTAATTTTATTTTCCCACAGCCAAGCTGTTTTTAAGATTGTTTTTAGATCAGAATAATTGGGAGACCATTTAAGTAAATTTTTAATTTTACTATTATCAGAAATTAATATTGAAGGATCTCCTTCTCTACCCTCTAATACTTCATACTTAATTTTTTTATTTGTAACTTTTTCTGTTTCTAATATTAATTTATTCACACTATATCCTTTATTATTACCTATATTGAAAATGTCTGAATTATTTTTTTTAAATAAATAATCTATGGACTTTATATGAGCATCTACAACATCTAGTACATGAACATAATCTCTAATACACGTGCCATCATAAGTATTATAATTGTTACCAAATAAATTAAATTTACTAAGTCTACCACTAGCTACTTGCATCAATAATGGAATAATATGAGTTTCTGGATTATGTCTTTCACCTAAAGAACCGTCTAATTGTGCACCACAGGAATTAAAAAATCTTAAAGTGATAAATTTTAAATCGTATGATTTGTCATAATCTTTTAATGTTTCTTCTATCATTAATTTAGTCTTTCCATATGGTGATATTGGTTTCTTAAAGTCTGACTCTTTTATAGGATTTTTAAAATCATTACCGTACACAGCTGCAGAAGAAGAGAATATTAATTTTTTAATATTATTTCCTATCATTGAGTTTAATAAATTAAGAGATGCTACATAATTGTTTTCATAATACTTTTTTGGATTTTCAATAGATTCACTTACATTTATTGATCCAGCAAAATGTATTACGAGATCGAATTTTTTATTTGCTAAGAAATTATTTAAAATATCAAAGTCATTAAGATTTATATTATTAAATTTTGATTTAATATTAATATTTAAATTAGAATTATTACTTAAGTTGTCTATAATTTCTACATCATGATTTAAATTAATTAAAGTATTTAATGTATTTGATCCTATATAGCCTGCGCCTCCTGTTAATAGTATTTTCATTTAGATATAAATTAATTATAATCGATTTATTTAAAAGCAAAATAAATTATAAATAATAAAATAAGTTTATTTTTAGAACTAATTTATAAAGAACTTAGTAATTTTTCTTTATTGATATTTTCAGTCGTGATGCTTGTGCGTGAGAACCAATGGTTTATTATATTTTTTTTCTTTTAGATAATTAGCTAATGCAATTGAACCACTCATTGAGGTTGTACCAGCATTAACATTTTGACCATAAACTGTGAATAAAACTATCTTGGGATTCAATAATTTAATTTTTAAATAAGTTTCTTCTATGGAAAGGTTTTCAGCTATAGCATCAATTATAGAACACTTATAAACTCTCAATCTGCATGATTGAGCAAGAAGTAAGGACCAAGTTGGAGGTTCAATTGCAGAGTGAATTTTAGTTAAGTCTTGGTAAATTTATTTTGAGTTGTTCGCTGTTATAAACGTAACATCCATATTTTGGTTATAATGATTTTCTTAGGTTTTCAATATCATTATCTACCATTATTTTTATTAAATTGTTTATGTTAGTTTTAGGTTTCCATTTTAATTTCTTTTTAGCCTTTAAGTAATTACCTTTTAAATAATTGACTTCGTTAGGTCGATAGTAATAATTAATGGTTTTTAGTACTAAATTATTATTCAATTTATTATAACCGAAATATTGATTTCCTATTTTCTTAAATTTTAATTCAACACCTATATGTTTAAAAGCCAAAATAACAAACTTTTTTACTGAGTGAGTAATACCAGAGGATAATACAAAATCATCAGGGTGTTTGTATTGTAGTATTCTCCATATACCATCAACGAAATCAGGCGCATAGCCCCAATCTCTGTATGAGTCTAGATTTCCTAAAAGTAATATTCCTTTTTTGGTAAAAGAGTATTTAGCTACGAATTTTGAAACCTTTCGAGTTAAAAAATTTTCCCCCCTTATTTCACTTTCGTGATTAAATAAAATCCCATTACTTGCAAACATTCCATAAGACTCTCTATAAACTTTTGTTAAATGAAAAGAGGCAAGTTTTGAAACAGCATATGGACTCTTTGGATTAAAAGTAGTATTTTCATTTTGTTCTCCTATGCTATTTCTACTATCACCATACATTTCCGAGCTAGCTGCATTGTAAAATTTAATTTTTTTATTATAAATTCTTATAGACTCAAGCATGTTGAGGGTTCCAAGAAAGTCAACGTTTGCAGTATAATAAGGTTGTTCAAAACTAATAGCAACATGACTTTGAGCGGCTAAATGATATACTTCATCTGGTTTAATTTTTTTTATAAGATCAAAACAATTAACTGAATCAGTTACATCTCCATAATGTAAATTAATAGTTTGATTTTTAGAGTGTTTCTCTTTAAGAACATCATCAATTCTTTTGGTTGAAAAGAAAGAAGTTCTTCTTTTAATACCATGAACTTTATAGTTTTTAGATAAAAGTAATTTGGCAAGAAAAGATCCATCTTGACCAGTTATACCAGTTATCAAAGCGACCTTTTTTTTCATTTTATGAGATTAACTTTATTGGTATATTTGGCAACAACTAATAATGGTCAATCTATTATTTGATATTTTATATTGATGCTCGATAAATATTCTCTCACAGTTCTTCTACCAGTAATTGATGAATTTGACTCACTCTCAAAGACTATAAATATATTAGTATCTGAAAATCAAAAAAATGAATTAAAGTTCATATTTATTTTTCACCCTAGAAAAACAAAACGAAAATCTATTGAACTATGTGAGAAGTATGAAAAAAAATCACCAAAAAATTATTCAATTTTATATCAAAAAAATCAACTCTTAGGAGGGGCTTATATTGATGGAATAAATATTA
>CABZUC010000050.1 GCA_902528805.1 uncultured Alphaproteobacteria bacterium | reverse complement strand
GGAATTAAATTTTACCTCATTTCCCTTACAGCAATACTTTTTCTTATATCAAATTTTTTATTGATGCCTCTAATAAACAAGTTTAGTGATCAAGATTTACACAAAAAATTCAAGAATTCCCATCTTTTGTCGGTTATTTTAAATTTTATTCAAATGTTTTGCTTAGTTTTTATTCTAATCTAAATTAATTATTAAGTAGTAATTAATTTCAATATTATAAACACAAAAAAAATAAACTTTCATGAGTTATACAACAAAACACTATACTCCAAAAAATTTAAGCGATCGTACAGCATTAATTTTTACTAAGTTTCTAAGATTTTTAGCTGATACTTTTTTTAAAAAAAAATACGGACACAGGGCCGTAGTTCTAGAGACTGTCGCAGCAGTTCCAGGAATGGTGGCAGGTATGTTAATTCATTTAAAATCTCTAAGGAAAATGCAAGACGATAAAGGTTGGATAAAAACCCTTTTAGACGAGGCTGAGAATGAAAGGATGCATTTAATGACATTTATTGAAATAGCCAAGCCTACTTTTATTGAACGCTTGATTATTTTATTCGCACAATTCATATTCATAATCATGTATCTTCTAATATATATCGTTTCGCAAAGAACAGCTCATCGAATAGTCGGGTATTTTGAGGAAGAGGCTGTAATTAGCTATACAGAATATCTAAAGGAAATTGAAGATGGTAAAATAGAAAACACAAAAGCTCCTGAAATAGCTGTAAATTATTGGAACTTGCCTCTTAATTCTAAATTAAAAGATGTCGTTCAAGTTATTAGAGATGATGAAGCTGGCCACAGAGATGTAAATCACAATTTTGCTGACATTCTAAACGAGAAAAAATTCAAAAAAATCTAAAAAATTATTTTCACTATATTTTTTCTTTTGAAGGATAAACTCTTTTAATAGATTTATTATATATCAAAGAAAAATTATTATTATCAATGCTCCTAAAGCGACTGGTATAAATATAAACTCAAAAGATTTTGAAGCCATTACTGCTATTATTGGATTTCCACCAGCTGGTGGATGAACTGGTTTTGTTATAATCATAATAAAAATTGCTAGACCGATTGCGATACCGATTGTTAAAAAACTTGAACCCATGAAAGTATTTACAGCCACTCCAGACAAAGCAGACAAAGTGTGGCCAAAAAAAATATTTTTAGGCTGAGCTAAAGGACTGTCATGGTTAGACATAACTAAAACCATTGAGGCACCAAAAGGAGGTATTAACCACAATGTTGACTCGTCTATGCCATTTAAAAAAGCTAAAAATGTTATACATAAAAATGCCCCAAGACTTGAAGCTAAAGCGTTAAAAAGTATTTTCTTATTCAGCATTTAAGGAAATAAATTTTAAGTTAATTGTTAATGTCATTTTTTATATTGATTTTGCTAGCTTTTTCTCTTCCGGGGGCACAACTCCTTGGAAGAATTTTCTTATTAATTATTTGTATTATACAACATATGACCTTAAGAATGTAAGGGGTCTTCTTTAAAAACTTCGAATTAGCGGGAATGCGGGAACGTTTTTTGCGATCGTTGTTTTCTCGGGTTTATTAGGAGGTTTCTCGGAGGGGAGGTTGATTTTAGTTGGTTTACACGTGCCCCTTGTTTTTATAATCTATATTAAAAATGCTCATTACTAATGAAAATGCTGCAAACACTGTCAAAAATGTAGCTGATAACATCCTGCCAGATTGTGATGAAGTTTTTTTCGAAGTTGGCTACTTTTATTTTTCAGGTTTTGAACAAATTTATAAAAAACTAAAAGATTTAAAAATAAAAATTCTAATCGGAATTAATTATGATGAGAAAATTTCTTCAGCTGTTATTTCTAATACTTTAATTAAAGAAAATTATTTTAATAAATTAAAAGAAGATATAAACGAAACTGGTATTTTAGATCAAACACAGTCAGATATAGAGTCATATAATATTTTTATAGAAAAACTTAAAAATGGTTCTATGGAAATAAAATGTTACCCTAAAAAGAATGATCATTCAAAATACTTTATATTCAAACATAAACAGGAAAGATCCCAGGGAGGCTTAAGTCTTGGAAGTGTTTTAGCTGGATCGAGTAATTTTACAAAATCTGGCTTTTTGACTAATTTAGAGAATAACTATTTATTCAGTGATCAAAATAGCTACAAAGAGCATCTTAAACAGTTCAATGAGCGTTGGCAAAACTCAGTTGAATTAGTTGACAGTTCTAGCTTTGCAGAATTTGAAACAAAAGTAATTAAAAAAACTTGGATTAATAAATCACCAAAACCCTACGTACTTTTTCTAAAAATGTTAGATGAGTATTTTAAAGAAAAAAAAGGAGATGGTATTTTAATGCCTAAAGAATTCAGTAATGGAAAATTCTTTAATGTAAAATATCAAGAAGACGCCATAATTAAAGGAATAGAGATTATAAATAAACACCAGGGTATAATTATTGCTGATGTAGTGGGGCTTGGAAAAAGTATAATCGGTTCAGCTATAGCAAAAAACCTAGGTCTAACAACAATTGTAATCTGCCCACCCCATCTTCAAAATAATTGGGAAGATTATATGAACTTAGCTCAAATCCCTTCAAATGTAATTTCCAGAGGGAGAATAAAAGATGCATTTAAATACCTTCAACCTAATAGAGAACATTTAATAATAATTGATGAGGCTCATATCTTTAGAAATGATTTAACCACTGATTACACCGATTTACATAAACTTTGTAAAAATAATAAAGTAATTCTTTTATCAGCAACTCCATTTAATAATAAACCACAAGATACATTTAACATGATTAAACTATTTCAAAACGTCTCACTAATAAGCGCTTCATAAAATCTGCAATGTTTTCTAAAGATTTTTTAATTAGAGATTTATCTTCATATCCACCCCTGTCAGCAATTTCCTGGAGAAATTCTTTTTTTACATATGCAGTTGATTTATATCTTGCGCCAATAAAATTTTTTTTGGTATTGCTTTTTGAAATCCTTTCAATAGTTTC
>CABZUC010000049.1 GCA_902528805.1 uncultured Alphaproteobacteria bacterium | reverse complement strand
TAAAAAAAATTTTAAAAAAAGTTAATAGTATAAAAATTTCTAAAGAGATAATTGTTATTAATGACGGATCTATAGATAATAGTTTAAAAATCTTAAAAAAAAATAAAGATCTTTTTGATCATATTATTTCGTATAAAAGGAATAGAGGGAAAGGTTTTGCTTGTAAAGAAGGTATATTAATTGCAAAAGGGGAGTACACTATAATACAAGACGCAGATTTAGAATATAATCCAAAAAATTACATTTCTTTATTAAAGGAAATCAACAGACATTACCAAGTAATTTATGGCTCAAGGGTGTTAAAGGGCGGTAAGATTATTACTCCATTAGGTTTAAGACCATATTTAAGTAAATTTGCTAATTTGATACTCACTAAAATTTCAAATTTATTGAATAATCAAAATTTAACAGATGCGCATACTTGTTATAAACTTTTCAGAACTGAAATAATCAAGAAAATTGATTTGAAAGAGAATGGATTTGCTTTTTGTCCTGAGGTCACGGCTAAGATAAGTAAATTAGGATTTAAAATAAAAGAAGTACCGATAGACTATAACGGTCGGGGTTATAGTGATGGAAAAAAGATTAAGTTTTATCACGCAGTAGAGGCAGTAATATCATTAATAAGGTATAATTTTTAAAAAAATACTTTTAATCCCTTCCTATTTCATCGATTAAACTACTTAATACATTTGCTTTTCTTTTTGCGATATCTAAATTCCTATAGTTTGTTTTAAATAGCATTAAATTTTTCTGAATTTTTTCTGCTGAGGGACACAAACCAATATTGCAGCTTGTTTTTCCAAACTTTTTATTTTTTAAAGCAGTTTCAAGATATGGATTCATCCAAGCACTATAGAATCCATCACCACCTTTTTGTAAATACATATTATAAAATTCTTTCCAAGATATTGATTTTTTTTCATTACCCAAAAAATTAAAAGCAACTGTAAAGTAAGTATGATTTGCAGCTTCAATTTTCTTTTGGGGGATCATCCAGCTGCAATTTTTAGTTGCATCTAAAAACATTTCTGCAACTTCAATCCTTCTTTGAACTAAAAATTTAATTCTTTCTAATTGAGCTAGTCCTATTGCTGCAGAAAGTGGTGTCATTCTATAATTCAATCCAATGGTGTCATGTCTGATATGATTTGGATCTTGGAATTCTGACGAAGCCATACTTACACGTCCAGCAGATGCAGTTAAATTTTTATATCCAATTCCTGAAAATTTTCTAATGTTTTTAGCTAATTTTTCATTTGATGTAATTACCATTCCACCTTCTCCACCTGAAGTCATATGTTTTTTATTTTCAAAACTATAAACTGATATATCAGCATGAACTCCAGCAAATTTTTTTTTATATTCACCCATAATAGTTTCTGCGCTATCATCAATTACAATAATGTTTTTTTCTTTTGCAAAATTCATAATGGGTTCAATATCAACAGGTAGTCCAAATAATGATACTGGCATAATAACTTTTGTTTTGTCTGTTACTTTAGATTTAATAGTTTCTATATCTATATTCCAAGTATTAGGATTAATATCAGCAAAAACTGGGGTGAGATTACTTTGAATAGTAACAAAAGAATTCATTACTACTGTTATTGCCGATGAAATAACTTCATCTTCAGGGGATAAATTACAGGCTTCTAAAGCAGCATGAAGACCTGAAGTAGCAGAGTTCACAGCTATAGCATATTTAGCACCAGATAATTTTATAAATTCCTCTTCAAACTTTTGAACCCATGGATAATTTTTATTTTTAGGATCTTCAGTGTCTAAATATTTTTTAATATATTCAATCTCGTTACCTACAAATTTTCCAAATTTACTTGTCATTGAAAACAACTTTTTTGTTAAATTTAATCTGGTTATTAACATATTCTTGGTTTTTAAACCAATTAATTTTTTCTAAATTTTCTTTTTTAATTACTGAGATCATTTTTGAAGACTCTTCAAGATAGGAAATTTTTTTAAATAAAGCTTTATAAAATTTAATATCAACTTCATAGTCAACAGTAAGTCTTATATTACAGATATGTTCATGTAGGTTTTTAGGCTCAATTACGAAATAATCTAAATCTGCAGCTTTTATGAACTCGTCAATGACATCTGTGTCGATTCTTTCATTTTGTGCAGTTTTATATAATTTATACATTCCTTTGGAACTGAAACAGTTTGTGATGAGTCCAGGCAAAAGATTTTTTGATCCTATAGTTATTTCTTTTTTGTATTTTACTATACTGTTTAATGCCCTATGTGCTAAAGAAAAACAAAATGAGGGGTCATCGGCATCAATTAAAATCATATAGTCTAAATCAAATTCTTTTTGACATGAATACCATCTGTGTATCTTATTTAATATTGAACCTCTAAAAATATCAACGCTATTTTTTTTTGCAATTTCTTCGATTTTATCATCTGACGAATTATTAGTAGTGGCAACAATAACTTTGTGTCCAACCTTTTTTGCTCTATCAATAACAATTTCTAGCATAGATGTTTGTTTGTATAATTTTTGAAAGCATTTTTTTTCTAATCTAGTTGATAAAGCTCTCACAGTTACAATAGAAGCTATGTTAAGGTTTTTTAAATTAATATTACTCATATTTAATAAGAGATTATCTATTTAATCTCCAAATTCTCATTTCATATGTAATACCTTTTCCTTTTGATTTCAGCATGTAAAATACCCCATCAGCTACTTCACTTGCAGCCATTAAAGATTTTTTATCAATATCGTCACGATATCGCATCATATCTGTTAAAACCCCTGCTGGAGAGATTGTTCCTACTCTTATATTATATCTTCTTACTTCTTCATCTAATGCTCTAGAAAAACCAAGCAGTGCATGTTTTGTTGATGCATAAATTGTATGTCCACCAGTACCTCCTCCGGTATAAGAACTGGATGAACATATATTAATTATATTTCCTTTTTTTCTTTTTTTAAAATCAACAATAAAAAAATTACAAATTATTATTGGTGCTATAATATTAATATTATAATTATAATTTATTTCTTTAATTGAAAAATTCTCAATATT
>CABZUC010000048.1 GCA_902528805.1 uncultured Alphaproteobacteria bacterium | reverse complement strand
ACATCTTCACCTGTAAAAGAGTTGGGTGATTTAAAATATACAACATTGCACTTATCCAAAATTGATCCTTCTAAATTATGAAGTTCAACTAATTTCATCATTGAATGATCTTTTGAGAAATTTCTTTTTGTGAGTTTTTTCAAAATTAATAAAACATCATCTCCCGATATTCTATAACCTATAACAGGCGATTTGACTAATGGCGTAAAATTTGAATAAATTGTACCTGAGTTAAACAAAGCTTTGACATTATAAATTTATAATTATGCTAGTCTAGCAATGAAAGCAGTCTTATTTGGGTCCATAGGTACATTAATAGAAACATCTGACATCCAACGAAAATCTTTTAACCTAGCATTCAAAAAGGAAGGGCTAAACTGGTATTGGGGTAGAAAAACCTATAGTAGGTTGTTAAAAAAATCTGGGGGAATAAAAAGAATTGAAGATTTTGCAAAACAAAATGGCGTAAGAGTCGATTCCAAAAAAATATGGAAAAATAAGACAGATATTTTTCACAAATTTATTTTTTCAAATAATATTAGTGCCAGGAAGGGTGTTTTAAGAATTTTTAAATATGCAAAGGAAAATAATATTGATATTGGTCTAGTATCGTCTACCACAAAGAAAAATATTAATACAATATTTAAAGCATTAGATGGTCAAATAAACAGAGAAGAATTTAGCTTCATAGGAAATAAAAATTTAGTATCTAAACCTAAGCCAAGTCCAGATATTTATTTTAAAGCATTAGAGATTATGAATTTGGATAAGAAAGAATGTGTAGCAATCGAAGACTCATTAGAAAGTGCAAAGTCTGCTATTAAGGCAGGTATACAATGTATTGCATTTCCAGGTGTTTATCATAGTGATGAAGACTTTAAATGTTGTAAATTGAAATTAAATAAATTGAATATATCTATTTTTAAATAATTATTTTAATTTGATCATAGAAAAAATTATCTAAATAAAAGGAAATAATTTGATTTTATCTAAACCTGAACACATAAAGATTTATGGACACAGAGGAGCAAGAGGCGATCTTCCAGAAAATACTTTAAATAGCTTTGAGTATTTATATCAAAATAATATAAGTGTTTCTGAAACTGACATTTTACTTACAAAAGACCTTGTTCCAGTCATCAATCATGATTTTAGATTAAATCCAGATTTCACAAAAGATGCCAGAGGTAATTGGTTAACAAATAATGATATTAAAATATTTGAATTAACATATGAAGAGTTATCAAAATATTATATTGGCTCGATTAATAAAAATTCAGAATATGGAAAAAAATTTAGCAAACAAAAATATTTAATTAATCAGAAGGTACCAAAACTCACTGAACTTCTTGAATTATCATCAAAAGGTAATTTGGATAATTTACTAATTAATTTAGAAATTAAGTCAACACCCTATGAGAGTAACTTAACACCTCCACCGGATAAGATGGTAAAAATAATAATAAATGAAGTGAATAAATTTAGAATTAAAAATAAAATGATCTATTCGTCTTTTGACTGGAGAATTTTAAGTGAGATAGAAAAGATAGATCCAAAGATCCCTCGTGCTTATCTTACCTTTGAAAAAAAAGATAGTGAATTACCAAGAATTATTAAGGAGCATGGTGGAGTTGCTTGGCACCCAGAGTTAAAAGATATTAAAAAAGAAACAGTCAATATTTCTCATGATGAGGACATAGCTGTAAATGTTTGGACTGTAAATGAAGAGGATGATATGTTAAGAATGATTGATCTTGGTGTAGATGGTATAATAACAGACTATCCAGTGAGACTTAAAGAGCTTTGTGAAAAAAGAAATATTAAATGGTTTTAAATATAGTTACTGATTCATACTACTGAAAAACTCTTCATTGGTTTTACAGTCTTTCATCTTATCTAGTAAGAATTCCATGGCATCTACCGTACCCATGGATGATAAAATTTTCCTTAGAATAAAAACTTTTTGAAGGTCACCAGCGTCTAATAACAAATCTTCTTTTCTAGTTCCAGATTTTTGGACATCAATAGCAGGATAAGTTCTTTTATCAGAAAGTTTTCTATCTAGAACAATTTCTGAATTACCGGTTCCTTTAAATTCCTCAAAAATAACCTCGTCCATTCTGCTACCAGTTTCAATCAAAGCAGTCGCTACAATAGTTAAAGAACCGCCCTCTTCAATATTTCTAGCGGCACCGAAGAATCTTTTAGGTCTCTGCAAAGCATTTGCATCGACGCCACCTGTTAAGACTTTTCCACTTGAAGGTACGACAGTGTTGTAAGCTCTGCCTAACCTTGTTATGGAGTCTAAGAGAATGACCACATCATATTTATTTTCAGCTAATCTTTTTGCTTTTTCTATAACCATTTCAGCTACTTGTACGTGTCTTGCTGCTGGTTCATCAAATGTTGAACTTATAACCTCTCCATTAACAGATCTTTGCATGTCAGTAACTTCTTCAGGTCTTTCATCTATTAAAAGAACCATTAAATAGACTTTAGGGAAATTTTCTGCAATTGATTTTGCAATTTTTTGTAGGATTACGGTCTTACCAGATCTTGGTGGAGCGACAATTAAAGATCTCTGGCCTGCTCCAACAGGAGCAATAATATCAATAATTCTTGAGGAGAGATCTGTATCAGGTTTTTCTGTTTCTAAATTAAACTTTTTCTCAGGATATAATGGCGTTAGATTATCAAAGTTTGTTTTAAATTTATTATTTTTAGCGATTTCTATAAAATTAACTTTATTGGTTTCAACTAAAGCAAAATATCTCTCACCATCTTTTGGAGGGCGAATAGGACCTTCTAGAGTATCTCCTTTTCTTAATCCATATCGCTTAATTTGATTAGGGCTTACATATATATCATCTGGCCCAGGTAAATAGTTAGAGTCTGCAGAGCGAAGAAATCCAAAACCATCTTGCATTGTTTCTAAAACTCCTTCTCCAATTATTTCTTCATTCTTTTCAGCAAATTTTTTTAGAATAGAAAAATATATGTCTTGTTTTTTTAAGCCGGAGGCATTTTCAATACCTAATGATTCAGCATAATTGAGAAGTTCTTGAGGTTTTTTGTCTTTTAATTCGTTTAAATGCA
>CABZUC010000047.1 GCA_902528805.1 uncultured Alphaproteobacteria bacterium | reverse complement strand
CATCAAATAAAAAAAAATGGTAGATATTTTATAAGTTATATTAATGTTATTGATCAAATAACAGCAAAAAACTTATGTAATGAAATTAAATTAAATAAACTAGACTGTTTGATTAAAACTAGTTAATTCTTTTATATCTAATGAATATGTCGCAAGAATTGAAATTATTTTAATTAATTCTTCTTTAAATTTATCTTTAACAAAGTGTTCGAGTCTAAAAACTATACAATTTTGAGTATTTGAAGCCCTAAGAAGGAACCAAAAGTTTTCAGTTTCCAGTCTTACACCATCAATTGTAATTAAATCGACTCCAATATCGTAATGCTTAGGTATATCTTCTACTATTTTATCTAAAAGACTAAATTTAATTTTTTCATCACAATATAGTTTTATCTCAGGTGTTGATGATGATTTCATATAAACACTTGTTAATTCATTTAATGTTTTTTTTGTATTATTGAGTATGTTAATTAATTTCAAAGAAGCATATATGGCATCGTCATATCCATAATATTTATAATTATAAAAAATGTGTCCACTCATTTCACCAGCTATATCTGCATTTTTTAAAGATATCATCTCTTTGATTAAAGAATGTCCAGTTTTTGACATATGAATGTCGACACCATTATTTTTAAGAGTATCAAAAAGTACTTTACTACACTTTACATCAGCTATAGCAACTAGGTCTTTTTTTTCTTTTAAAAGATCTAGAGATAAAAGTAAAAAAATAATATCCGAGTAAATTAATTCTCCTTTATTATCCAATATTCCAATTCGATCACCATCTCCATCAAATGCAATACCCAAATCAAATTTTTTTTCTTTAATATAGTTTGATATCTGAGTAATATTTTTTTTAATTGTTGGATCAGGGTGATGATTTGGAAAATTACCATCTATGCTTCTATTCAAAATAATATTAGTTCCTTTTATCGAATTAATAATTTTATGAATTATTGGTGCAATGGCTCCATTTCCAGGATCCCAAACTATTTTAAGCCTATCTAAATTATTAAATTGTGAAATAATTTCTTCTGTGTAAGAAGTAATTACATCTTTAAAAGTTAATTGACCCAATGTTGAAGATAAAGAGGCATCGTCTATATCGTTTAACGATTTTATCTTTTCTCCAAAAAAAGGTTTATTATTAATAATTATTTTTAATCCGTTATATTCTTTTGGATTATGAGAACCTGTAATCATTATTAAATTAGGAATATTTAGTTTTTTTGTAGCATAATAGCTCACTGGTGTTGGTATTAATGAAATGTCTACCACATCAACACCATGCCTTCTAAAGGTATCAATAAGTTTGTTTTTAATTTCTAAGGAAGATAATCTTCCGTCATGACCTATGATGATTTCAGGACTATTAATCTGAGAAATTATATTTGAGATTTTTTTTGCAATATTTTTTACATCTTCTAATTTCAATGATTTTTGGTAAATACCCCTAATATCGTATTCTCTTAGTATTTCTGTGTTGATCATCGAGATAAACTATAAATTTAATATATAAGTTGCAATTGATAAAAATGATAAAAATCCAAATACATCTGTGAAAGTAGTAAGAACAATACCAGATGCCAATGCAGGATCTATTTTCAATTTATTAATAGTAATCGGGATAATTATACCTACTAAACAAGCAAAACCTAAATTTATTAAAATGGCAAAAGATATCGCAAATGCTAACACAAGACTATTAAACCAATAATAAGCTATTAATCCCATTATTAAAGAGAGTGCAAATCCATTAATACTTCCTATTAAAAATTCTTTAACAACTAATTTAATATAGTTTGAATTATTAATATCCTTTGTGGCTATTGCTCTTACATATATCGTCATAGCTTGTGTGCCTGCATTACCACCCATTGAAGCTACTATGGGCATTAAAACTGCTATTGCAATCATTTGCTGTAACTGTTCTGAATATATATCTATTACAAGAGATGCTAATATGGCCGTCAATAAATTTAACCCTAACCAGATAAATCGTGAAGTAGCAGATGTAAAGGCACCTTTATAAAAGTCATTTACAAACAAACCTCCCAATTTTCTCATATCATCTTCTGACTCTTCATGATCAATTTCAACAACGTCATCAACTGTCATGATACCTATCATTTTATTTTCCAAATTTACAACAGGTGCTGAAACTAAGCCATACTGTCTAAAGGTATAGGCAATATCTTCAATTTTCTCATCAGATTTGATAATATGTATGTCCTTATAAATAATTTCTTTTAATTTTTTGGATCTTTTTGATCTTAAAACTCTTCCTGATGGGACATATCCAATGGGGATATTTTGGTCATCTACAATAAAAATATTATAAAAGTCCTTAGGACCTCTTCGAGTATTTCTTAATTGATCGATCAGTTCACCAACAGTTAAGTTAGACTTGATAGAAAGATAGTCTCTGTTCATGAGTCTACCAGCAGAATTTTCATCATACTTTAAGCTTTCTTCAATTCTTTCTCTTTGTTGAGATCCAAGCTTAGAAAGTATCTCAACTAATTCTTTAGTTTCAAAATCACCAAGAATTTCAACTGCATCATCTAAATCCAAATATTTAATTAAATTAACCAATTGTTTATTGGGTATCATATGCAAAATATCATCTCGCGTTTCTTCGCGTAAATAGGCAATAAAGTCTGGGTGAAAGTATTTAGTATGAGTTTTTAATATTGATGACTGTAATTCAAATGAAAGACTTTCAATACTGTCTGCTTGATCAGCAGAATGAAGTGATTTTATTGACTTAATATACTCTTTTTTATTAAATTTTTGCATTTATATTGTATACATGGTGCGGACGAGAAGACTTGAACTTCCACAGGATTTTATCCCACAGCGACCTCAACGCTGCGCGTCTACCAGTTCCGCCACGTCCGCAATTAATAGATTTAATTAATAAAGAATGATTGAAATAAAACAACTAAAAGGGCAAAAAAAATATCAAGAAGTAACCCAATTAATGAATAAACATATTCAAAAAATGTCTGAAAACATAAAAGAAGAGGAAATATGGTTCTTAGAGCATGAAAATGTCTTTACTGCAGGAAGCTCTACTCCCAAAGAGTTTAGATTAGATGAAATAAATAAGATTCCTGTCATTAAAGTTAATA
>CABZUC010000046.1 GCA_902528805.1 uncultured Alphaproteobacteria bacterium | reverse complement strand
TTCAAAGTGAGTTTATGAATTAATGTCTAAAGTAGAATTACAAAATATTACAAAAATATACGATAAAACAATCAAGGCTTTAGATGACATAAGCTTTACAGTAAAAGATGGCGAGTTTTTTATTTTACTTGGACCAACAGGTGCGGGGAAGACAACAACGCTTAGATCAATTGCTGGTCTTGAAAAAATAGATCAAGGAAAAATTTTTTTTGATGATGAGGATGTTTCTGAGGCTCAGCCAGCTGCAAGAGACACAGCGTTTGTCTTTCAACAGTATTCCTTATATCCACACTACAAAGTATATGATAATTTAGCTTTCCCACTCCGATCTCCTTTGAGAAAAGTCCCTGAGTCTGAAATTAATGAAAAAGTCACAAAAATAGCGGAAATGTTGAAGATTTCTGGAAAATTAAACAACAAAGCAACAGAGTTATCGGGTGGCGAAATGCAAAGAGTTGCTATTGGTAGAGCTTTGGTTAGAAATCCAAGTATTTATTTGATGGATGAACCACTATCTTCTCTAGATGCAAAACTTCGTGAAAGCTTAAGGGTAGAATTAAAAAAAATTCAGTTAAACTTAGGCTCAACTATTCTTTATGTAACTCACGATCAAGCTGAAGCTACAACTATGGCTGATCAAATTGGTGTTTTGGAAAATGGAAAGATAGCTCAGATAGGAACACCTGAAGAAATATATAATAATCCTAATTCTATTTATGTAGCAAATAGACTAGGATCCCCTAAGATTAATATTTTAGATAAAACTTCAATTAATACCTCGTCACCAAATCAGGCTAGTCAATTAGGATTAAGACCTGAGCATATTAAATTAGGTCAAGGAGAGCTTATCGGTTCTATTAAAACAATTGAGTCTTTAGGAGCTGAAACAGTAGTGGAGTTAGAATATAAGGGATTAGAAATTTTATCTTTATATCAAGGACTATTTCAAGGAGTACGTGGAGATGAAATAAAGTTTGCCATAGATAATAGTAAAGTTCTATTTTTTGATGACAAAGGAGTGAGTGTACAATGAGTGTTGATTTCCTTATCGAAACAGCAAAGAAAATACAGGTTGTCATTAATGATAATTCTTCTGAAATTGAAAAATTAGATCAAGAAATAGGCGATGGTGATCATATTTTTAATGTTCAAAGAGGAATAAAACTCGTAATAGAATTAGAACCAACCATAAAAGATCTAATAATGTCTAAGGCATTAAATCAAATTGCAATGAAGGTCCTTTCTGGCATAGGTGGTTCATCAGGAGCATTATTTGGAACGTTATTTATGACTATGGCTAAAGGTAATGCTATTGATGAAGGTGTTGATTATAAAAAAGCTATAGAAATTTTTGCAGAGGGTGTGGAAGCAGTCAAACAAAGAGGTAAAGCTGATGTGGGAGAAAAAACAATGATGGATGTTTTAATACCTGTCTCTAATTGCCTCAAAAAAGGTGTTGAGGACGACAAAGATCTTAAAGAAATACTAAAAGAGGCCGTAGAAGTAGCGGAAAAAGGGATGTTTTCAACGAAAGATCTCTTGGCTACAAAAGGTAGAGCTTCTTTTTTAGGAGAGCGAGCAAAGGGCCATATTGATCCTGGCGCTCGGTCTTCACAATTAATGATAAAAACTGTCTGTGAGTCAGTTATAAATAGTTAGGAGGAAACTATGAAAAAATTTATGAATTCAGCAGATGACTTTTTAAAGGAGAGCCTACAAGGTTTTGGTGCTGCACACCAAGACATTGTTAGATGTCATTACGATCCAAATTTTATAACCAGAGCTACTCCCACAAAAGAAGGAAAAGTGGCTTTGATAAGTGGAGGAGGCAGCGGTCACGAGCCTATGCATGGGGGATTAGTTGGATATGGAATGCTAGATGCAGCATGCCCAGGATTTGTTTTCTCTTCACCGACACCAGATCAAATGTTAGCAGCTGCTGAAAAAGTAGATAGTGGTGCAGGTGTCCTTTTCATAGTTAAAAATTACTCAGGTGATGTTATGAATTTTCAAATGGCCGCTGAGATGATGCAAGGCCCCAATGAGTCTGTATTAACAAATGATGATGTTGCTGTTGAAGACTCTTCATTTACAACTGGTAGAAGAGGTGTTGCTGCTACTGTTGTTGTTGAAAAAATAGTTGGATCTTTAGCAGAGCATGGCGGTAGTTTACAGGAGTGTAAAGCTTTAGGAGATAAGGTGAATAAAAATTCAGGATCTATGGGAGTTGCCTTTTCAAGTTGTACAGTTCCAGCAGCGGGAAAACCAAACTTTGATATTGGAGATGATGAAATGGAATTTGGTGTTGGAATTCATGGTGAGCCTGGAAGAAGAAGAGATAAAATGAAATCTGCTCAAGAAATTACAAACGAGTTATTAGAGGCAATTAATGAGGATTTAAAACCTGAGGCTAACGAAGAAATACTATTATTTGTGAATGGTATGGGTGGAACTCCTCTAACAGAGTTATACCTAATTTATGATAATGCTAAAAATATGTTAGATAAAAAAAATATAAAGATTTCAAGGTCTTTGGTTGGAAATTATTGCACTTCTCTTGAAATGCAAGGAGCTTCAATTACCCTTACTAAACTTGATGAAGAGCTTGTTAAGCATTGGGACTCCTCTGTTCATACTGCGGCTATGAGATGGGGTGTCTAAAAATTTATAAAGCCTGTAGGAGAACTACAGGCTTTTATACTATCAAGTAATATCTAACTTTAGTGATTATGATGATCGAGAGTAACATCACCTACTAATGTTTCGACTGAAACCCTATTATCTAAATTAGTATTTAATCTTTTTTCCCTTGCTGCATCTGCTGCTTTCATGGTTTCGGTATCTGGGTAAATTGTGACGGCCATTAAGGTTACATCGTCAATTCTAATACCAATTAACTGACTTGCTTGTGGAAATTCAGATGTAGCATTCTGAACGTATCCTTGTGTTTGATCATCAGCTGCCTCCTTTGAATCCATTTTTACTGTTGTTATTCTTGCTACACTCATTTATAGCTCCTCCTTGATCTTGTACTAAATTATTTAATTAATATTTCAATATTACATTCTAATATCACTTTTATTAAATATTTAATTTCATGATTAACTTGAGCATTTTGCATATCCAAGAATTAAAATTGCAATTATACTTCTAAATAATTAAGTAATTTTTATACGAAAGGAGAAAATTT
>CABZUC010000045.1 GCA_902528805.1 uncultured Alphaproteobacteria bacterium | reverse complement strand
TATCAATCTCATAACAAAACTACTCTTAAGACCTAAAGCTTGTGAAGCCTCTCTTTGCCCTTTTGATACAGAAATAATTCCAGACCTAACTGTTTCAGAAATAAAAGCTGCTGTATAAATGGACAACCCAAAAAGCATACCAAGAAATTCAGGTCGTATGACCATACCTCCTTTGAAGTTAAATCCTTTCAAAACAGGATGGTCAAACTCTAAAGGCATTCCCATAATGTAATAAAATAAAATGGGTGTAAAAATTATTATAGCACTGTTTATAAAAAATATTGGATATTGATTTCCAGTTTGTTCTTGTTTGCTCTTGAGAAATCTTTTTAAAAAGATAGTAAAAATTATTGCTATTACGAAGCTGTAAAACACAATAGAAAAACCTTCTTTAAAGATTGGTGAAGGTGAGAATAAACCTCTGTTACTCAGATAAAATGTATTAAAAATAGGAAAAGCCTGTTTAATTTTTGGTAAACTCAACAAAATACTGTAGTACAAAATTATTTGAAGAAGAACAGGAACGTTTCTAGTAAACTCGACGTAGACATATGCAATATTTCTAAACAGCCAATTGCTAGAGAGTCTGATAATACCTACTAGGAATCCTAGTATCGTAGCAAGTATGCATCCACAAACTGCAATCATAAGAGTGTTGAGTAAGCCTACAAAATATGCTCTTAAATGAGTATCTTCACTTGTAAAAGGGATTAATCTTATACTGATATCATAGCCAGCTGAGATATTTAGAAAATCAAATCCTGAACTTATACCTCTTTTTTCTAAATTGTATGCTGTTTGTTGAGCAATTAAATATATGAATATAGCAAAAAGACCTATTACAAGCGTTTGAATTAATAGCGACCTAGACTTTTCATCAAAAATTATTTTTCTAATAAGACTAGTCTGCATAATTTTAAAATTTTCTTATGATAAGAAGGGTATGGGCAAATAGCCCATACCCGATATTTTTCTATCTAAATGGAGGTGCGTAAAGAATACCACCATCTTTATATAATGCGTTTAAGCCTCTTTGAATATTAATTGGTGTATTCGGACCAATATGTTTTTCAAAGCTTTCTGAATAGTTACCTACTTGACTTAATATATTATAAGCCCAGTCATCAGAAAGACCTAACATTGCACCGTAACCAGCATCAACACCTAATAGTCTTAGAACCTCTGGATTATTAGAACCCTTCATTTCATCGACATTACCAGAATTAATACCAAGCTCTTCACCAATGATCATTGCATTCAGAGACCATCTCACGATATCCGCCCACTCGCTATCACCGTGTCGAACTGCAGGACCTAAAGGCTCTTTTGAAATGATTTCTGGTAAAACAACGTGTGCAGATGGGTCTGGGTAACCAGCTCTACTTGCATATAATCCTGATGCATCAGTAGTATAAATATCACATCTACCAGCAAGGTAAGCAGCGTCAGCTTCAGAGTTAGTTTCAACAGGAACTGACTCGTAAGACATTCCATTAGCTTTAAAGAAATCAGCTAGGTTCATTTCAGTTGTTGTACCAACTTGGATACAAACTGATGCGCCATCTAATTCACTCGCACTTGACACTCCAAGGTCCTTACTTACCATAAAGCCTTGACCATCATAGTAGTTAACACCAACAAATTCTAAACCAAGATCAACGTCTCTTGATAAAGTCCAAGTTGTGTTTCTTGATAGCATATCAATCTCACCTGATTGAAGAACTGTGAACCGTACTTTTGAAGTTGTAGGTACGTATTCAACTTTAGAAGCATCACCAAATACAGCTGCTGCTACAGCTCTACACACATCAACGTCAATGCCTTCCCAAACACCAGCATCATTAGGAGCACCAAAGCCCGCTAATCCAGTGTTGGAACCACACATTAATTTTCCTCTTTCTTTAACTAAATCATGAGTGCTTCCGTGACTTCCAGCTATTGCTGCAGAAACACCAAGAGTTAATAGAAGAGAAATAAACAACGATTTAATTTTTGTCATCGTTTCCTCCTTATAATTATAAGCTTTGGCAGTATAGACCTATCTGATCTGAAACTAAAATACAAAAATGCTATATAATTCCTGTATTTTTTGCATAAATAAATGAAAATTTATTATCTTTGCTTAGTCTTGATTGAACAAGTCTCTCGTGAAGATCTTATCTTGTACGTCCTTCAGGTCTGGATGACTTCGATTGCAAAGAATTAAATCAGCATCTTTTTTAAATAATTCTAAATCTTGATAAATCTCTGAGTTAAAAAATTGTTTTTCTTTTAAAAGAGGTTCGTACACGATTACTTTAATGCCCTTTGCTTTAACTCTTTTCATTATGCCTTGCATACTAGACTCTCTGATATTGTCCGACCCTTCTTTCATAACTAGTTTATAAACACCAACTGTTTTAGGTTTTAATTTTGCAATCTCTAAACCTATAAAATCTTTTCTCATTACATTTGACTCTATGATTGCTTCCATAATTTTTTGTGGAACTTTATCAAAGTTTGCTAATAATTGTTTTGTATCTTTAGGTAAACAATATCCGCCGTATCCAAAAGAGGGATTGTTATAAAAATCACCTATCCTCGGATCAAGACTTATAGATTTTACAATTTCTTTTGTATTTAAACCTCTAGACATTGCAAATGAGTCTAATTCGTTAAAAAATGTAACTCTCATTGCTAAGTAAGCATTAGAAAATAATTTTGATGACTCAGCCTCTGTAGAATTTGTATAAATAGTTTGAACATTTTTATCTAGTGAGCCATCAATTAGTAATTTAGCAAACTCTTTAGCTTTTTTGGAATGTGAACCTATTACTATTCTTGATGGATGAAGACTATCTTTCAAAGCCCTACCCTCTCTCAAAAACTCAGGTACAAAAATAATCTCAAAATTAGGGTATTTCTTTTGTATTTTTTTTAAATATCCAACTGGAATTGTCGATCGAATAATTACTGTTGGATTAGAATTAGATTTTTGAATATTTTCTAATGATTGCTCTATTGATGAAGTATCAAATTCATTTGTCAAAGTATCATAGTTTGTTGGGGTAGCAATAATGGCGATATCAAAATTATTAATTTCAATTGGATAGCTATCAACTGTTTTTAAATTTAATTTCTTCGATGATAAATATTCTGTTACTTCCTTATCTTCTATTGGTGAAATACCATTATCAAGGTTCTTTGATTTTGAGATATCTATATCAAAGCAGGTTACTTCATTGTGTTGAGATAGAAGTACAGCATTTGCTGTTCCTACATAACCCAGCCCTATTACTAATATTTTCAATATTTTTAAACTATTATAAATATATTATGTAACAATGACTTTTTTATGAAAACATATTTTTCATGCGACACATAGGCCAAAAAATAATAAAGAATTTTGATTTTTTTTAACTTAAATAGCTTAAATATTTTAAAGATATTGGTATATTGTATACCACATTTTTGGGAAAGGATCCAAAGCTAGATGTCAGATATAGAGATTGCAAGAGCTGCTAAAAAAATACATATAAGAGATGTTGCCGCTAAAGTAAATATTCCAGAGGAAAATCTTATTCCTTATGGCCATGACGC
>CABZUC010000044.1 GCA_902528805.1 uncultured Alphaproteobacteria bacterium | reverse complement strand
GCTGCTGTATACTACGGTGCAATGTATGGAGGAGCCATTAGCTCTGTCATGCTAGGTATTCCTGGAGCCTCTACTGCAGTTGCCACAGTTTTTGATGGCAGACCACTTGCGGTCAAAGGAGAGGCTATGACTGCATTAACTGCTGCTGCAGTTGGTTCATTTGTTGGTGGCACTGTCTCTGTTATTCTATTTACTTTATTTGCCCCACCTCTTGCTGAAGTTGCACTTAGGTTTAATGCTCCAGAAACATTTGCGTTAATGGTTATGGCCTTTGCAACTTTTGTAGGTTTAGGTGGAGACGATGTACCCAAAACTATTTTTTCAATTTTAATCGGACTAGCACTATCAACTATTGGTTTGGATTTAATTACTGGAAAACCAAGATTAATTTTCTTTAACATACCTGGTTTCCTTCATGGAATTAATTTCCTAGTTTTAGCTATAGGTATATACGGAATAGGTGAAATGCTATGGACTCTTGAGGAGACAAAAGGCAAAGTTCAAATGTCAAAATTATCTGTCAACATGAAAGAGGTTGGAAGAGCATTTGGTGCACTTAAGAAAACTATTATGGCAATGAACATAGGCTCTTTTTTAGGCTTCTTTGTTGGTATTCTACCTGCAGCAGGTGCTACACCTGCTTCACTCATGTCATACGGTATTACAAAACAATTATCAAAAAACTCCAAAGAATTTGGAGAGGGTGTTCCAGCAGGTGTTGTAGCACCAGAATGCGCAAACAATTCAGCAAGTACAGGAAGTATGCTTCCTATGTTAACACTTGGAATACCTGGATCTCCTACTACGGCTATTTTACTCGGAGGTATGATCCTATGGGGACTTACACCTGGTCCTCTTTTGTTTACACAAGAACCCGAGTTTGTATGGGGTTTGATTGGAAGTCTTTACATAGCAAATTTCTTTACCCTTGTTCTAAATATTGCATTAATACCTGCCTTTTTAATGGTCTTAAGAATACCTTTTGCCATCTTAGCTCCAGTTATTTTTGTTCTTTGCGTAACAGGAGGGTATGCGCCCACTCAAAGTTTGCATGATGTATGGTTGATGTTACTATTTGGATTTGCAGGATATATCTTAAGAAAATTAGATTATCCAGTTGCACCTGCAGTTTTGTCAATTGTTCTTGGTCCTTTGGCTGAAAAAGCTTTAAGACAATCTTTGATTTTATCTGACGGTAGTATGGGGATATTTTTTGATGTTTCTGAAAAACCTATTGCAGCTGTGATAATGTATATAGCTATTGTCCTTTTAATAATGCCCGCATTTGGTCCTCTTTATAGAAGATTTTTTAAAAAAAAACAAACAGCTTAAATGATTCAAAAAATAGGATCTGTAAACCTTAAAGGTAAAGTATATGAGTCTTTAAAAAAATATATTTTATCTTTGAATATATATTTAAAAGAAAGTGATTTTCATTTAGATGAAAGACAATTGTCTGAAAAGCTAGGAGTGAGTCGAACACCTATAAGAGAGGCTGTTGCTAAATTAGAGCAAGAAGGTATTGTAAAAACTGTTCCAAGAAGAGGTGTGTTTGTCCATAGAAAATCAAAAAAAGATTTGGTTGATATTGTAACTGTTTGGGCAGGACTAGAGGGTTATGCAGCACACTTAATTATTAAAAATTCAAAAAAGGATGAAATAGAGAGTTTAAACAAATTCTGTCATTACTCTAAGGAGAACGTTTTATCCGAACTAGACAATTACTCAAATGATAACATCAAATTCCATAATCAAATTATGAAATTAACTAAAGTTAAATTAATGGGAGAAATTTTAGAGTCTCAATTAATTCATCTACAATACCTCAGGAAAAAGTTTATAATCGAGTCAAATAGGGCCGTTAAATCTATTGACGAACACAATGATATTGTTAGATCTCTTGTCGCAGGACAGGCATCAAAAGCAGAAAAACTTCTTAAAAATCACGCACTTACATTAGTGGATAAGATTCAAGATAGTATTAATTCATAAGGCAAAATTCTTTGCAACACCTAATAATCTGGTATACATTATACCACCGGAGAGAGGTTAAATATGTCTACAGGAACAAACGAACAAATGATAACTGGCGGGGAGCTGGTTGCTAAAGCCCTTAAAGCGGAGGGAGTTGAAGTAATTTATACTTTATGCGGAGGACACATTATTGACATTTATAATGGATGTTTAAACGAAGGAATTAAAATTATTGATGTTCGTCACGAAGAAGTTGCCTCTCATGCTGCTGACGGATATGCACGAATGACTGGTAAACCAGGTTGTGCTGTTGTAACTGCCGGTCCTGGCACTACTCATGCATTAACTGGGGTCGCAAACGCTTTTAGGGCTGAAATACCGATGCTTTTAATTGGTGGTCAGAGCTCTCTTACACAACATAAAATGGGATCTTTACAAGATTTGCCTCACGTAGACATGATGCAACCCATTACAAAATTCGCTGCTACAGTAATGTCGACTGAGAGATGCGCAGACATGGTCTCAATGGCTTTCAGGGAAACAAGAAATGGATCGTTTGGCCCATCTTTCTTAGAAATTCCAAGAGACATCCTTGACTCATCTATTCCAATGAGTAAAGCTGTATTACCACAGGCAGGCAAATATAGTGCTTCATCAAAAACATTAGCAGATCCAATAGATGTTCAAAAAGCAGCTGATATAATTTCAAAAGCTGAGAGACCTTGCGTACTTTTGGGTCAACAAGTTTGGACTTGCCAGTCAACTGAAGAAGCGATTGAATTTGTTAAAAATATGAACATACCTGCTTATTTAAATGGTGCTGCCAGAGGTTCAATGGCACCAGGGGACCCACATCATTTTCATAGAACCAGAAGAAATGCATTTACTAAATCAGATTGTATCATAATTGTTGGAACACCATTCGATTTTAGAATGGGTTATGGAAAAAGATTAAACCCAAATGCAACAGTAATTCAAATTGATATGGATTATAGAACTGTTGGAAAAAATAGAGACATCTCTCTTGGCTTAGTAGGTCATATTGGAACAACTCTAAAAGCTATTTCAGAGGCAGGAACAAAGAAAGACAGATCAGATTGGTTTGGTGAACTTCGATCAGGTGAAAAGGCCGCATTAGAAAAGCTGATGCCTACTTTTACAACTGATAAATCTCCAATCAGCCCTTACAGAGTGGCATGGGAACTTAATCAGTTTTTGAACGATGACACTATATACATTGGCGATGGTGGAGATGTTGTTACTATCAGTGCTCAGGCTGTACAGCCAAGAATGCCAGGTGCTTGGATGGACCCTGGACCTCTTGGAACATTAGGAGTTGGAGTACCTTACGCGCTTGCTGCTAAATTAGCAGCTCCAGAAAAAGAAATTCTTTTATACTGTGGTGATGGAGCATTTTCTATGACTGGTATGGATTTTGAGGCATTTGTTCGTCACAAAGCCCCAGTTTTAACAGTTATAGGAAATAACTCTGCTCAAAATCAGATTAGATTTGGACAAATTATGAAATACGGAGAAGATAAAGGTAATGTTGGAAATATCTTAGGCGATGTCAATTTTGATGAGTTTGCAAAAATCTTTGGTGGTCATGGAGAAGCTGTCAGAGAAGCAAAAGAAATTCAACCAGCCCTTAAACGA
>CABZUC010000043.1 GCA_902528805.1 uncultured Alphaproteobacteria bacterium | reverse complement strand
TTCCATAGATGAAGCATTTTTAATACTAAATAAATACTCTGAGAGAAGTTTTTTTTTAAGAGCAGAGGGAATTAAAAAAATGATAAAGAAATGGATAGGTATACCTGTTAGCATAGGTATAGCTAACAATAAAACTTTATCTAAGGTAGCGAACCATTTAGCCAAGAAAGATGAATTAGGTTCCCAAATAGTAGAAATCATAAACCAAAAACAAATAGAAATATCTTTGAAAGTACTAGGAGTAGGTGATATTTGGGGCATAGGCGCTAGGATAGAAAAATTCCTTCAAAAAAATAATATTTACACTGCTTACGATTTATATAGAACAGATCCAAGATGGGTTAGACAACACTTAGGAGTGGTGGGAGAGAGGACCTATAGAGAACTACACGGTGAAATATGTATACCTATAGTTGAAAGATCTGAGCCAAAAAAACAATGTCGAGTATCAAGATCTTTTGAAAATTATATAACCAGTTTCGAAGAATTAGAGAAAAGAGTAATATCTTATGCAACGAGGGCTTCAGAAAAGATTAGATCTGATGGCTTACAAGCAAAAAGGATTACTACATTTATTCGTTCAAATAAATTTAACAATAATAATGAACAATACCAAGCAGCTAGGACTTATGATTTTATATCTCCTTCAAATGATTTATTTGAAACGATAAGATTGGCCTTAAAAGCACTAAAATCTATTTATCGGCCAGAAATCAAATATAAAAAAGCAGGTGTTTTACTCTCAGATTTAACAATAGAAGGAGAGTACAATAGGGATTTATTTATCCACCAGTCAGAAGATAGTCTTTTGAAAAAAGTTAGAGTAAACAAGGTATTTGATAATCTAAATAACAGATATGGTAGCGGGACTATTTGCGTTGCTAAAGAGAACTATGAAAAGTTCTATATAACTAGACGGCAAAACCTGAGCCCCGCGTACACATCAAATTTTGATGAATTACCTAATGTAAATTAGTTCACAGCAGGTATTGAGCCCATAGACTCTTCAAAAGCCTTTGAGTCAAATTTATCTTCAGCAAGATTACCCGAAAAATAATCCATATAAGCTTGCATATCAAAATGACCATGACCACAAAGATTAAACAAAATAGATTTTGATTTACCCTCAGCTTTACATTTAAGAGCCTCATCTACAGCACCTTTAATAGCATGTGTAGCCTCAGGAGCTGGCATAATACCTTCAGTTCTCGCAAACTGTATACCAGCCTCTAAACATTCTTTTTGGCCATAAGCTCTAGGTTCCATGTACCCATTATGAACTAGGTGAGATAACATTGGAGCCATTCCATGATATCTTAAACCACCAACATGAGTAGGTGATGGCATAAAATCAGAACCCAATGTGTGCATCTTTAACAAAGGTGCAGATTTTAGAGTATCTCCGAAATCATAAGAGTATTTACCTTTGGTCAATGAAGGACAAGAAGATGGTTCAACTGCAATAGCATGCAGATCTTGTTCTCCTCTAAATTTTTTACCTAAGAAAGGATTGCACAAGCCTGAAAAATTACTTCCGCCGCCAGTGCACCCTATAACTATATCTGGATAGTCGTCAGCCATTTCCATCTGAAGAAGTGCTTCCTGCCCAATAATAGATTGATGCATTAATACATGATTTAACACACTTCCAAGTGCATATTTAGTATCTTCATTTGTGGCAGCTACTTCTGCTGCTTCAGATATGGCAATACCAAGAGAGCCAGCACTATTAGGATCTTTTTCCAATATAGCCCTACCGGAGTTTGTTTCATTCGAGGGGCTTGCAACTACACTTCCACCATAACTCTCAATTATTGCTCTTCTATATGGTTTTTGATCATAGCTTACTCTTACCATAAATACTTTAATTTCAATTCCAAATACAGCTCCAGCATAACTTAGAGCCGTACCCCATTGACCTGCACCAGTTTCAGTTGCTATTTTCTTTACACCAGCCTCTTTGTTATAAAATGCTTGTGCTAATGCAGTATTAGGTTTGTGACTACCTGAAGGACTAGCACCTTCATATTTATAATAAATTCTAGCAGGCGTATCTAAAGCTTTCTCTAAAGCTCTAGCTCTAACTAAAGGAGTACATCTCCAACGACTATAGGCCTCTAAAACAGGACCAGGGATATCAATATATCTCTCTTGTGAAACCTCTTGCATAATTAAATCCATAGGAAATAGAGGTGCTAAATCATCAGGGCCTAAAGGTTGTTTTGTTCCAGGATTTAAGGGTGGGCTCATTGGCTCTTTTAAATCCGCTACCAGATTATACCATTGTTTCGGCACATCACTGTCTTTTATATAAAATTTACTATCCTCACTCATAATCAATAACTTTATTGTATTTGTTAGATAAAAAGTAGGATTATTTAATCGCTATAATATCTATTTAAAGCAGCTTCTTTGTTAATTAATGGTAAAAGTTGAGCAACTAAAACACCAATTAATATTAAAAAACAGCCAAAAATCTGAACATTTGTCAAATACTGAGAAAGTATAATCCATGCTGCTAAAGATCCAAATACACCCTCGAGAGAAAATGTAATTGCTGCTGTGGATGGTTTTACATACCTTTGCCCAAAAACTTGAAGGGTATAAGCAACTCCACTTGACATGACACCCACATATAAAAGCTCAAAGATTTCTTTTGATATTCCCTCAATTGTAGGATTTTCAAATATAAACATGAAAGGCAAACTATAAAAAAAACATAATAGAAATTGGGATGATGCTAAAGTAAATGGTGCATTTATAATTTCAAAGTATTCATCAATTAAAATGCAATGTATTGCAAAAAATAAAGCACATACAATTACAAGTATATCAGCAAATTGTGCTTCAAAACTATTCTCAAGAGTTAAGTAATAAGACCCTACTAGACATATTGATACGGATAGCCAAATACTCCAGTGTATTTTTTTTTTTAAAAATAATCTCGATATTATAGGAACAAATGGAACATATAATATTGTTAAGAAAGCTGCATTTCCTACTTTAGTATACTGTAAAGCGTATTGTTGAAGGTAAGTTCCTAATAATAAACTTAAACCAGTTAAAAGAATTACAATTATAAATTTTTTTTTATTTTTAAGATTTTTAATTTTATTAATTTCATAAAATACAAAAGGTAAAACTATTATTCCACCAATTAAAAAACGCATATTTGTAAACGTTAGTGGACCAATAAATTCCATTCCTGTAGTTTGAGCCACAAATGCAGTACCCCAAATTATTGATGCTACTATGAGACATAAGGTAGATAAGAGATGTTTGGAGTTCATAAGAAACTGGCTCCGCAGGTAGGATTCGAACCTACGACCTGTCGGTTAACAGCCGAATGCTCTACCGCTGAGCTACTGCGGAACGTTGCATCAAACTACAATAATTTTTTAATTTTTCAATTAACATTTTTTATTTCGATTTAAAAATAATTTTCAATGATATTAGGATTAATTTGGATATAATGTTTCCATGGAAAAAATTATTTCACCTTGTATATCAATATGCAAAACCGATCCATCTACCGGATACTGTTATGGCTGTGCTAGAACTTCTGAAGAAAAAGCGATATGGAAAGACGAAAATACAACAAATGAATGGAAAATAAATAATATATCTGAGTTAAAAAATAGACTTTCTGGTTGGCAATTATCATCATTTGAAGAGTCATATGATTTTAAAATAAAAAACGGAATATCTTTAGCAAAGCACAAAATGATGAATAAATGAAAAAAATTAAAGGCTCGTGTCTTTGCAAGAAAATTAGCTTTGAGATTAAGAATGAATGTAGATACTCAGTTTTTTGTCATTGCCAGATGTGCCAGGCTTCAA
>CABZUC010000042.1 GCA_902528805.1 uncultured Alphaproteobacteria bacterium | reverse complement strand
GAATGTGGTTGTTTTAAAGGTGCTTCCTCAATAACATTGTCAATTTTGGCAAAGATTACAAATAAACAATTATATATATATGATTCTTTCGATGGTTTACCTACAATTGACACTAGTTCTGATAAAAAAGCATATTACCCTCACTTGTTAAAGTATACAGAATACCGACAAGGAATGTATAAAGGCTCACTCGATGAGGTTAAAAATAATATACAAAAGTATGGTTATTTAGAAAATTGCGTTTTTATAAAAGGTTATTTTTCAGAAACATTAAAAGATCATAAATATGATATAGACTTTATTTTTATAGACGTTGATTTATTGAGTTCTCTAAAATCTTGCATTATCAATTTATGGAAATATTTAAGTCCTAATTCATATTTTTTTACAGATGACTCTTGTGATATGAATCTTGTTAAAATTTGGTTTGACGATAATTGGTGGAAAAAAAATCTTAATACAAACTCCCCAGGGTATATTGGAAGTGGTTGTGGTATTCCAATTAAAGGTAAATATTCTTCACTTGGTTATACACTTAAACATGATATTGATAATTATGAATTAGTTTATTGGGAATAAATAATGAAAAATATACTTTTAGTTGGTGGTGCAGGTTATGTTGGTGGAGCGGTCTCTGATGAGTTATGTAATAAAAATTTTAATATAAGAATTTATGATAATTTACTTTACGAAAATACTTTTTTAAAAAAAATTGAATTTATTTATGGGGATATAAGAGATAAGAGAAAACTTAAAATACATTTAAATTGGGCAGATATAGTAATTTGGATGGCAGCAATAGTAGGAGATGGTGCTTGTGACGTTAACAAGGAGGATACTATAGAAATTAATAGCAAATGTGTTAAATGGTTATCAAATAATTTTGATGGAAAAATTATTTTTTTTTCTACTTGCTCTGTTTATGGTGCGCAAAACGGAATTTTAGATGAAAATTCTCAATTAAACCCTCTATCTTTGTATGCAAAAACGAAGTTAGATGCTGAAAAATTCTTAAAAAATAAAAATGCGATTATCTTTAGGTTAGGTACCTTATTTGGAGTAGGTGATACTTATTCAAGGTTAAGAATGGACTTGGTGGTAAACTATTTAACGATGAAAGCTCACTTCAACAGAGAATTGACAATTTTTGGTGGTAATCAATATAGACCACTACTTCACGTTAAAGATGTTGCTAGGGCTGTAAGAGCTGCAATAAATGTAAATAGAAAAGGAATTTATAATTTGAAATTTGATAATTATAAGATACTTGATTTGGCCAACATTATTAAGAAAAGCTTTAAAAGTAAAATTAAAATTAAAAAGACAAAAATGATGTTTCAAGATACCAGAAATTACAAGGTTTCAAGCAATTTTTTTAATAAGACTTTCAAATTTAAACCTAAGTACGACATTAAGTATGGAGTTAAACAAATATCAGAATTAATAAATTCTAATAGAATTAAAAATTTTGATGATATAAGGTATACAAACCAGTTATATTTAAAAAAATATGGAACTAAATAGCCCTAGCTTAATTAAAGGAGATAGTGTTTATGATCAAAGAGGGTCTTTATCTTTTATAAATGATTTAGATTTAATAAATATTAAGCGATTTTATATTGTTGAAAATAATCAGAAAAATTTTATTAGAGCTTGGCATGCACATAAATATGAACAAAAGATTTTTATATGTGTCCAAGGTGGTGCTCAAGTTTCTGCTGTAAAAATTGATGACTTTAATAAACCCTCTAAAGAAAAAAAACCTATTAACTTTTTCTTAAATGAAAAAAAAATGCAATGTGTTTTTATCCCTAGTGGTTATGCAAACGGATCTATGAACTTAGTTGAGAATACAAAACTATTAATTTTTTCTGATAGCTCACTTGAGGAAAGTATTAAAGATGATTACCGCTTTTCATATGATTATTGGGATAATTGGTCAATCGAGTTTAAATAATGAAAGTATTAGTTCTAGGCTCCACTGGAATGCTTGGTTCAGCATTTGTAAAATCTTCTTTTAATAATAAACTTTTAAATTATCACTTTACAGTAAGATCAAATAAGCAATTAAATACTTTTAAAAAAAATTTTAAAATTAATAAAAATAAAATTCATATTTTGGATATAATTGATAATAATGTCATTAGTAAATTAAATAATTTACAAAAAAAAAAATTTGACATTATAATTAACTGCATAGGTGTAATTAAACCTTATATAAATGAGTCAAATTATAAATCGATTGAAAATACATTAAAAATTAACTCTTTATTTCCTCATTATTTACCCTCTGTATTTAATAAAAATGAAAAAATTTATCAAATTGCAACTGATTGTGTTTACAATGGTAAGAATAGTTTCTACACAGAGAATTCTTACCATGATGCTGAAGATGTTTATGGTAAATCAAAAAGCTTAGGTGAGGTTTTTAAATCAAATTTTTTTAATATTAGATGTTCAATAATTGGAGAGGAATTAAAAAGTAATTTATCTCTAGTTGAGTGGTTTAAATCACAGGAAACTAACTCTAATATAAATGGATTTGCAAATCATCAATGGAATGGATTAACTACAAATGCCTTTGTTAAACTTATAGAGTCAATAATTATTAATAAAATTGAAATCCCAAATATAATGCATTTAGTTCCAAAAAATTACCTTACAAAATATGATTTATTATCCTGTTTAATCAAAAAATTTAATCGTACAGATTTAAATTTAAACAAAACCAATCATTCGCAAAGTATTAATAGAACAATTAATACAAATAATAAAAAATTAAATAATCAAATCTGGAATAAATCAACTTTTAAAAAAAAACTAACCATTGAAAAAATGATAGAGCTATCACTTTGATAAAAGTTTTAACAATTATTGGAACTAGGCCTGAAATTATTAGATTATCAGAGATAATACCTCTAGTAGATAAATATTTTAATCAAATAATTGTTCATACTGGACAAAATTATGATTATGAACTTGATAAAGTTTTTTTTAAGAATTTTAATCTTAGAAAACCAAATTATTTTCTTAACGCTAATGGCTCCTTTGGTCTTCAATTATCAACTATTTTTTCTAAACTTGAGAAAATATTATTAAAAGAAAAACCAGCCTCTTTATTAGTCTTAGGAGATACAAACTCAAGTTTATCTGCGATAATTGCCAAAAGACTTAATATTAAGGTCTATCATATGGAGGCTGGAAATAGATGCTACGATCATATGGTCCCTGAAGAAATTAATAGAAAACTAATTGATCATTCAAGTGATGTTTTAATGCCCTACACATATCGCAGTTGTGAAAATCTTATAAAAGAAGGTATTGATAGAAAAAATATATATGTCACAGGAAATCCTATTTATGAGGTATTGTTAAAACATAAATTAAAAATAAATAAATCTAAAATTAAAAATAAATATAAACTAAAAAAAGATAATTATTTTTTAATTACACTTCATCGACAAGAGAATGTAGACGACTGGAAAAGATTAAAACAATTTTTAAATATTTTTGATAAAACTTTTGATTTATATAAAAAACCAATTATCTGGCCTATTCACCCAAGGACATTAAAAGTATTAAATAAATTTAAATATAAAATTAATTCTTCAAAAGTGATTTTTATAAAACCTCTAGATTTTTTTGATTTTGTAAATTTAGAAAAAGATGCTAAATGCGTATTAACTGATAGTGGCACAGTTCAAGAGGAGTGTGCAATTTTTAAAACTCCTGTAATTACTCTCAGAAAAACAACTGAGAGACCAGAAACAATAGAGTCCGGAAGTAATTTTACTATCGATAATAATATAGCCAAAATTGAGAGATCTATTGAATTAGCATGTGATTTAAAAAATTATATTACAGCGCCTAGTGAGTACTTATGTAAAAATGTTTCTCAAAAAATAATAAAAATACTAATGAATAATAAGTGAATAAATTTTTTAACTTAAGTTATCTAAGTAATATCAAAAATTATCAAAGCTTTTATATATATACAGTTTTATTAAGTTATTTTTTTTT
>CABZUC010000041.1 GCA_902528805.1 uncultured Alphaproteobacteria bacterium | reverse complement strand
CTTTAATAATTTTAGAGCTAAGTTTGAAAATATCATAGGCAGAAGATAAGTTAGCTCTATTTGGAAGACCATGTGGATTTGCAAATGTTGTGTTTTCTAAATTTAACTTTTTTGCATAATTGTTCATTTTTATAACAAATTTTTTTTCACTACCTGATATTTTTTCAGCAATCGCTACTGCTGCATCATTTGCTGATTTGACTATTAATGAGTCAATCAATTCATCTACAGTGATGAAATCCCTTTCTGCTATACCTAATTTAGAAGGTTGTTGATAAGTTGCATTTTTAGAGAAATACACACGATCATTTAAATTAAGCTTTTTCTGCTCTAATTCATCAAATATTATATAAAGTGTCATAATTTTAGTAAGTGATGCTGGATAATTTTTTGTGTCCTTGTTAACTTCAAAATATATTTGTTGTGATAGGGGATTACCTATTACACTGGCTATTTTTGCAAATAATGTATGTGATAAATTGACTATTAGAATAAATGTAATAAGTATTATTCTCATAAAGTTATTAATTTGTTATAATTATACATGTCTTTAGGTTTTAAATTATATTCTTATTTTTATGGTAATCTTGTTCATCAAGATTCGCTAGGTAATAAATATTATCATGACAAAAAAAACTCTTCAAAACGATGGGTAGTCTATGCTCAGGGTTTTGGACCAGATTCACTTCCAACACAATTTCATAATTGGTTACATAATACCTCTGATAAAATATTAAACCTTGATTTAGATACAAATAATCAAGAGAGTTTGGTGAAAAGAAGAATACAAAAACACTCAGTAAAACACAAAGAGACTATTAATAAGGGTTATAACAGTTGGAATCCAAAATAACACAAGAAATTGACTCTTATGACTCACTATACCACTTTAAAATAGGTATTTTATTTAGTTTTATTTTAGTATTTCTTTTTCTTCTTCTTAAAAATATATCTAATAATGACTCCATCCCTTTTATTGCCACCTTTAATTATGTTGAAGGCATCAATATAAATTCTGAAGTACAATTAGCAGGTATAAAGATAGGCGATGTAAATAAAATAAAGATTTCTCCAGATGGTATTATTATTAATGGTTATATTGAGAGAAAATATAATATTCCAAAAGATTCAATTATAAAAATTAAAAGTGAAGGTATTTTTGGAAGGAAAGCACTATCTATAGAACCTGGATTTGGCGAATACTTAGATAAATCAAATCAACAATATGTTTTTAATCAAACTCAAGACTCATATTCAGTTGATATGTTTCTTAGATATTTAAATGATTTAAATGAATAAGAAAATAAATATAGAATTTATTCTTGGATTGTTGATATTAATAATATCTATAATTTGTATCTTTTATTATTCTTCTAAAATAAATCTTTTTAACAAAATCGAAACTTTTCAAATTAATTCTAGTTTTTATGACATAGGTAATGTGAATATAGGTAACGATGTTAAAATTAAAGGTGTTAAAGTAGGGGAAGTTTCAGGTATTTCATTAGATCAAGATAATTACATGGCAATTATTACATCATCTATCGATGAAAGTGTAAAAATACCTCATAACTCAACATTTAAAATATCTAATAACGGATTTATAGGGTCCCCATATATAGAAATACAATTAGGAGAAAGTGAGGTACTACTTCAAAATAATGATTACACGACTGATAATATTGATGCAGTGTCTTTGGAAGAAATTATTAATAATTTTATTTTTAAATAGTATTTTTTTTTGGCAATTACAAGCTATAGAAATTAATGATCTAAAGCTACTCATTCTAGATAAATCTTCATCATCAAAATATGAGCTTGAGTTTTCAAATACATATCAATTTAGAAATTTATCATTTGAATTAGTGTCTTGTAAAAGTATTGAATTTGATAAATACTTAGATACTGCTGCTTTATTAAAAATTACTCAAAATGACAAAATATTTATAGGTTGGTTTTTTAAATATACAGATGAATTAAATTTGTATTCTAATAAAATATATGAAATTTCGTTAACTGATTGCTAATTAAATTGAGAAATATTTTTTTCTAGCCAATTTGTATTATAAATACCATTAATAAAATCATTTTGATTTAAAATCCATTTGTGTAATTCAATATTTGTATTTATTCCATCTATAATTATCTCATCTAAAGCTCTTTTCATTATTGAAATAGACTCATTTCTATCTTTTCCTTTAGAAACTATTTTTAAAACTAGACTGTCATAATGAGGATTAACTTTATAATTTGTATATAAGGCCGTATCTATTCTAATTCCTCTACCTCCTGGAACATTTATAAATTTTACTGTTCCTGGACTAGGTGAAAAATCTTTTGCATTTTCTGCATTTATTCTACATTCAATAGTGTGATTTTTTATTATTACATTGCTTAAATCAATTTTATAACCAGCAGCAACCATTATTTGATATTTTACTAAGTCAATATCAAATGCCTCTTCTGTTACAGGGTGTTCAACTTGTAATCTTGTATTCATTTCAATAAAAAATATTTCATTATCTTGATATAAAAATTCTAAGGTTCCTAAGCCTTCATATTTGTTTTTAAGTAATAGGTCTTTGATATTCTGTTCTATTACTTTTAAATTATTGATATCTACGAAGTCAGAAGGTATTTCTTCAATAATTTTTTGATTTTTACGTTGAATTGAACAATCCCTTTGCCCTATTATTTCTGCATAGTTATTCTTTGGATCTGATATTACTTGAAATTCTATATGTTTTGCATTTGTCAAAAACTTTTCAGCATACATAGTGTCATTACCAAAATAATTTTTAGCTTCCGCTTTCAATTGAGAAAAGAATTTATCTATTTCGCTACTATTTTTAAATATCCTCATCCCTTTACCACCACCCCCATAGGCTGCTTTGATAACAACAGGCATACCAATTTCTTTTGCTATTTTTCGAGCATCACTGGTATTTTCTATATTTTTAGAATTTTTATTTCCTAAAATAGGTAATTTAAAATCGCTTGCTAGTTTTAAAGCATTGCTTTTATTACCTAATTCTAAGATAGACTTTGAAGTAGGACCTATAAACTTTACTTTGTGTGAACTTAATATTTTTGCAAATTTGTCGTTTTCACTTAAAAATCCATATCCAGGATGAACTGCATCAGCCCCAGTTATGTCAATTGCACTTATAATACTAGGAATGTTTAGATAACTTTCATTAGGTAGGGCGCTACCAACACAGATACTTTCATCAGCTAGTTTCACATGCATCGCTTCTGTATCTACATTAGAATGTATAGCAACTGTCTTGATGTTAAGTTCTTTACATGCTCGTATAATACGAACTGCGATTTCTCCTCTATTTGCTACTAATATTTTTTTAAACAATTAAGATATTTCAAATAGAGGTTGGCCAAATTCAATTGCTTCACCGTTTTTAACCATTACTGTTTTAATTGTGCAATCTCTATCAGATTTAATTTCATTGAAGGTTTTCATAGCTTCAATTAAACAAATTGTATCACCCTTTTTAATCTTCTGACCTTTTTTTGCAAAGGGTGGAGAACTAGGTTTGGGAGTTAAGTATATAATTCCTACCATAGGACTATCGATACTCATAAAGTTATCAATTGTTTCGTTCTTTGAGCTATGATTATTTGTAGATGAAATATTTTGAGTATTTTGATTAGAGTCAAGTGTTATTGATTTATTAGAAATTTCAATAGTGTTTGTTTTATTAGATATTTTGATGGAACCTAAATCATTGTCCTTAATTTTTTTTATCAGAGTATCAATTGTCTGACTAATTTTTTTATCTAGCATATTATCTAATATACCTAATAGATATTAAAATAAAACTCCTATATAACTTATCACTTAAATTGTTTTGCTAACTTTAAATTTTGATTAAAATAATTAGATTTAATAGAAAGTCCATAGCTTTCTTTTTCGATCTCATCAATGTCATAATAATTTAGCTGACCTACTAGTTGACCGTCTCTTATTATAAATGGTGTATCGTAAGCACGCAACTCAAGAACAGCAGGGGTGCCTGTTTTATTATTACCAAATCCAGGATCAAAAAAACCAGCATAGTGTACTCTAAAATTACCAAAGCTATCTTTAAAAGGTTCTAGTTCAGCAGCTTGATTATTTTTAACAGTAATTAACTCCTTAGATCGAAGTATATAAAACTCATCTCTTTCAATTATAAAATAATTATCTTCAGGTATAATTTCTTCCCAATATTTACTTATCTTATAAAAATTAATTTTATTTAAATCAATTGCTGATGTAATTTTTTTAGCCTTATAT
>CABZUC010000040.1 GCA_902528805.1 uncultured Alphaproteobacteria bacterium | reverse complement strand
CAAAGTTAAATAATTTTAACAATATTAGAGTTAATAAAGATGATTGTTTGATTGTTAAAACTGGTTCATTAATTCCAAATAATATCAAATACATTATTCCTCATGAACAAATATTTATTAATAAGAATTATGCTTTTGTAATTAACTTTAACAAAAAAAATAAATTTATTAGAAAAAAAGGTCATATCTTTAAGAAGGGTGAGAAAGTTAACCTCCAAAACAAATATTTGTCTTTTAAAGAGTTAAGTAGTTTAAAAAGTCTAAAAGAGACCAAAATTAAAATATTAAAGCCTTTAAAATTTAAAATAATATCTACTGGTAGTGAATTTACTAAGAATCATTTTATTTATCACACTAATGGTTTTTATTTAAATAATTTTGTATTAATAAATAACCAAATAGTTGAAAAGAATATTCATTTAAGAGATGACCAAAAATTACTGCAAAAAGAAATTAATAATTCAAAATCAGATATTACAATTATTATTGGAGGGACTGGTAAAAGTAAAGATGATATAGATTTTAATAAATTTAATTTAATTGTAGATGGTCTCGACTTAAAACCAGGGAGACCATTTAAATTGTTTATAAAGCAAAATAAGATTTATTTATTTTTCCCTGGTAACCCCTGCTCATCATTCGTATTAACTAACATAATTATAAAATCATTAATAGAAGTTTATAACTTTAGCAAATCTACTATCAAGCATGAGATAATAGATATTAAGAAAATTAAATTTAATTTCAAAAACTATAAAAGAAAATCTTTTTTATTTGGATTTAGAGATAATAAAAATATTAAAATATTTAATAATCAAGAGAGTTCTAATTTAAAAAATATATTAAAGGCAAATTGTCTAATTTATTATGATAGAACTACTAAATTAAGATTGTATCAGGTTAATGACTAAAAACGCAAAAAAGCTATTAGACTTTTTAAGAAAATACATTGAAAAAAATAAGATATCTCCAAACTATGAAGAGATGAAAGAGCATATGGGCCTAAAATCAAAATCATCTATATTTCAATATTTAGAATACTTAGAAGAATTAGGTCATATTAAAAAAGACAAATTAAAATCAAGATCTATTGAATTAAATAGTGCTATACCATTCTATAATGAAATCTCTGCCGGTAAGCCAATAGATGTTTTAAATGATCAAATAGAGTATATTGATGTTAATAATTTTATAAAATCTGATAAAGCTAATTGTATTGCTTGTAAGGTACATGGAAATTCAATGGAGTCGTATGGTATTTTTGAAGATGATATAATTATATTAGAAAGAGTTACAAATTATAATTCAAATGATATACACGCTGTTCAAATAGATGATAGTGAGATAACCCTTAAAAAGATTAAATTAATTAAAGATGAAGTTGAGATATTTGGCGATCATAAAAATTTTTCTTCAGTCAGATATAATAAAGATAGAGTTAAAATATTAGGCAAAATGGTTAATTTAGTCAGAAAATATTAATGATAATAACAAGATTTGCCCCCTCACCTACTGGAAATTTTCATATGGGTAGTTTAAGGACCGCAATTTATAATTATTTATATGCAAAAAAGAACAAAGGAAAATTTTTGTTAAGAATTGAGGACACTGATAAAGAGAGATCAAATAAAATTTATGAAGACGAAATCTTAAAAATATTTGATATTTTTAATCTTCAATATGACAATCTAATTTATCAATCAAAGAATTTAAGTGTTCATCAAGAGTTTTTACAGAAACTGATATCTACTGATTTAGCTTATCAGTCAGAAGATGGACCATATAAGTTTAGAGTAAAAAGAGATAATGATTTTTTTAAATATGATGATTTAATTTTAGGAGAGGTAAAAATACCTTCAAATACAATAGAAGATTTCTCGATAGCTAGATCTGATAAAACTCCCACATTTATATTATCAAATTTAATAGATGATGATTTTGAAAATGTTACAAATGTAATTAGAGGTAATGATCATACAATTAATACGGTTAAACAAAAAATGTTATCTAATGCTCTGAACTTCAAAGAAATACATTATGCTCACATTCCACTTATACATGATATTCAAGGAAAAAAATTATCTAAAAGAGATAATATGACTAATGTTGAGGATTACTTAAATGATGGTTACTTAGCAGCATCCATATTTAATTTTATTATCAAATTAGGTAATAATTTTAATGATATTGAATACCTAAATTTTGATGAAGCCGTTAAAAATTTTAATTTATCTAAGACAGTTTTATCACCTGCAAAATTTGATATTGAAAAGCTAAACTTTACTAATCAATATTATTTAAAAGAGTTATCTTTTTCAGATTTTAATAAATATTTAGAAAAAGATGTAAAAAATCAAGTATCTAGTTTTAAGTTAGAGCCCATATATAAAGATATCTTAGAGAGGTGTTATAAATACACAGAAATTAATATAGAGGTAGTCAAACTTTATGATTTTTTTAAAAAAAATTCAGTTCTTGAGATTGATAAGAATGAAAAAGATTTGATTAAAAAAATTCATACAATTATTAATAATTTGCATGATAATGATAATACTTTATCAATACTTGAAAAAAATGGCTTACCTTTAAAGAAAATTGGCAAGATAATGAGAAAAATTACAGTAAATTTTGAAACTAAGATACCAATTGAAAAAATTTTTATATTCTTTGGTATTGAAAATATAAAAGAAAGACTATTATTATATATTAATGATTGATGAAAAAAGATTTAAATTAGTTGATACTAAAACAGGAAAAGAATATGAATTTGATGGTCTTAATGGCTCTATTGGACCTGATGTAATTAATATATCGTCCTTATACAAAAAAACAGGTCTGTTTACGTACGATCCAGGCTTTACATCTACTGCTGCTTGTAACTCTAAAATTACATATATTGATGGTGAGAAAGGTATCCTCCAATACAGAGGTTACCCAATTCAGGAACTTGCTAATAATAGCTCACATTTAGAAGTTTGTTACTTACTTATGCATGGTGAACTTCCCTCAGAGAGTGATAAAAATGAATTTGAAGAAATAATTAAAAATCATACTCTACTTAATGAACAAATAATTCAATTTTACAAAGGCTTTAGAAGAGATGCTCATCCAATGGCTATGATGATTGGAATTGTAGGTGCTCTATCGTCTTTTTATCATGATACTCTAAATATTGAAGATCCAGAACACAGAATGATAGCTTCACACAGAATACTGGCAAAAATGCCAACTATTGCTGCCATGGCATATAAATATTCTGTAGGACAACCTTTTGTTTATCCAGTAAACAAACTTAATTACGCAGATAATTTTTTACATATGTGCTTTGCAACACCAACCAAAGAGTATGAAATAAACCCACTTTTTTCAAAAATAATGGACCAAATATTCATTCTTCATGCTGATCATGAACAAAATGCATCAACATCAACTGTGCGTACTGCAGGTTCTTCATTAGCAAACCCATATGCATGTTTATCGGCAGGTATTTCCTCACTTTGGGGTAAGTCTCATGGTGGAGCTAATGAAGCTGTGATAGATATGCTTGATGAGATAGTTTCAAATGAATTACAGCCTAAAGACTTTATAGAAGAAGTTAAAAATAAAAAAAATAAAATTAGATTGATGGGTTTTGGGCATAGAGTATATAAGAGCTATGACCCTAGAGCAAAAGTACTAAAGAAAAGCACCGAAGATTTATTTGAAGATTTAAAAATAAAGTCTAAAGATCTTGAAATAGCGAAAGAAATTGAGGAATTAGCATTAAATGACTCCTATTTTAAAGAAAAAAATCTATATCCAAATGTAGATTTCTATTCAGGAATACTTCTAAAAGCTCTTGGCATACCTACCTCAATGTTTACACCTATTTTTGCTGTTGGAAGAACAGTAGGATGGTTATCACAATGGAAAGAAATGATTGAAGATAATGAATTTAAAATTACAAGACCAAGACAATTATTTACAGGTGATAAAAATAGATCCTACAAAAAAGTTCCTGAAAGAGAGAAAAAATCTATATTTAATTTATTATGGCTTAAGAAAACTTTTTTAAATAATCAATAATGATATTTGGACGAAAACTAGTGAAATTACAGTTTGCCAAACCACTTAACATTTCGTTTCTATAGTTAATTAAAGATTTTTTATCAGATCTTAAATTTCTAAAGAAAAATAATAAGTTTTTTGCGTTAAAATCCCTTTGAATATACTCTTTTATTATTTCTTTTTTATTAAAGATATTTACTAATGATAAAAAATGAGATCTTACAAAGAATTTAAAAATAAAATAATTTATATAATTTGCTTTATAAAATATTATATGAGGGATATTTGAAAAACATAATTCTAAATGCACAGTACCTGAACATGCAAAAGCAAAGTCTAATTTAGAGATTTTTTTATAATAGCTATTATCATTAATATGAAAAATTAGATTAGGATTTTCCTTTAAAGTATTTTTAATAAATTCTTTAAAATCTTCTGTAATGAAAAAATTGAAAATAAGGTCTTTTTGATCTTTAAGGCTATTAAGAAGTTTTTTAATAATATGTATGTTTTTATGTATTTCTTGACGTCTACTACCTAAAAAAATACCAATATTCTTTAAAGAAATATTATAACTATTTGAAAGATGAGTTTTTTTCATTAAAGGATGTCCTATATATCGATATAGATTTGGTTTATAGTATGTTTGTTCAATCTTAA
>CABZUC010000039.1 GCA_902528805.1 uncultured Alphaproteobacteria bacterium | reverse complement strand
ATATTTTTGAGAGTCATAGGGATAACCCGCATCTACTCTGACGTATTCGGCGGCTCCTTCTTTAAAAACATAAAAGAGAACAGCGCCTCTGTTTGTGTAATCACCCTTTTCAGATGTTGGAACTTGAAAAATAGAGCATGTTTTGTTTTTAATTTTTTTAAAGGACCATTTGCCATGATCGAAATCTATGGAGTGATTAGCCAATGCATTACTAATTAATAAGCCCAAGCCTATGACTAAATATGATAATTTATGATTAAACATGCTGATTTGATGTCAGAGAATATACCAATTAAGATTGCTTTTTAAAATAATAAATGGAATTATGATAATTGGAGAGATTATGGCGAAAATGAAAAATCCCTTTGTGGATGCTTTAAAAAATATAGCTGAAAGACAAGATATTGGGAGTTTTAAGAAAATTTTTGATTATTTTGGTCCAAGGCTAAAATCTTTTTTAATGAAATCTGGAGCAGATGAAGCCATCGCAGAAGAGATAATTCAAGAGACTATGACTATAATCTGGACTAAAGCTGATTATTATGACTCCTCCGTGGCGTCCCCCAGTACGTGGATTTATACTATCGCTCGAAATAAAAAAATTGATATCTTAAGAAAAACAAGAAAAGCCATTTTAGAGGATATTGATACAGCCATATTACCTCCTGTAGAGTCGAAAGCTGATGAAAATATAGAGCACGATCAAAAATTTGAAATGGTTGCAAAATATTTAGATGATCTCCCGAAGGATCAATTGGATCTATTAAAAATGAATTTTTTTGAAGAAAAATCACACGGAGAGATCGCAGAAATCACGAAAATCCCTTTAGGGACAGTAAAATCAAGGATTCGACTAGCTTTAGAGAAGATCCGCGGCAAATTGGAACAAGATGGCAGTATGGCTAATCTAATATCTGACAACGAAAGTATGGTTAACTGATGACTTACGAAATACTTAGCACACCTGTGAATTCTCCAGCGAGTCTTTTGTTCAAGCAATGTTTAGCTGAAATTGACCCTGAAAATAGATTACTCAACTCTGCCATGAACGAGGTAGGAGGATATTTTTTAAATAGAACAGAAGTGATCCCCCTTTCTAATAATTTATGGGATAGGATTTTAGATCAGACAAAGAATGTTAAATCCCCCACTAAAACCAGCAATGAGCATGATCCATTACTTAGCCAATTACCCATTACTCTTAGGAGTCATTTAAAAAATAATGAAGTCAAATGGAAATCTTTTAAGGATGTTAAAGTTGCATCACTTCTCCCAAAAGAAAATAATGAGAAGCTAGAACTTATCCACGTGATGCCTGGAGCTAAAATTCCTCAACACACTCACGAGGGAAATGAAAGTTTTTTAGTATTACATGGATCTTACAGTGATGAGTACGGAAGCTATAAGCAAGGCTCTGTTCAGGTTAGAAGCGATGATCACGACCACACACCTGTTGGTCATGCACAAACTGGATGTATTGGTTTAGCTTACACCCACGGTAAAATCAAATTTTCTGGTAAATTTGGTAAGCTGCTTAACCTAATAGCAAATTAATTTTAATCTAGATAATATATAAAATATGTGCTGGGGCGATACCCGCAGTTAACATCAATCTTAAAATGAAATAGTCGGTTTGTATTATTTTTTCTTTAAAATAAAAAAAGAAATCAAAACATAAAACGATGAAGTAGCCGATTATAAAAAACCCAATTGTTTCATCAAATTTTAAATCAAAGGCTAACACTAAAAATGCATAAACTGCAGGGCAGACACTAAATAAAATTGCAATATTATTTTTTGATTGAAGATAAACACCCCAATATACAGCACCTAAAAACGACATGATTACTGCAGAATAATAAACAAACATATCTTTATCAAAATCAAGAAAGATTAAATCGATATTATAAAAGCAAAGATAAAAAGGAATTAAACCAGGAATACCTATCAGGTAAATCATTCTTGATAAAGTTTATCGATTTGCTCTGCTAAATCTAGATCTCTTTGGGTGACTTTCTGAACGTCATGAGAAATAAGAGCTATGGTGACACTGCCGTAATCTAAAATTATTTGGGGGTGGTGATTTTTTTTTTCAGATAGCATTGCGACTTGACTAGTAAATGCAAAGCTTTTTCGGTAATTCTTAAAACCAAAAGTTTTTTTTAATCTTCCTTGATTATCTTTTGGCCATTCAGTCATTTTTAAGGTGCAGGGGATGGGTTGTCTTCATGCACCTCATCAATCTCATCTAGTATTTGTTTGGATAGTTCTATATCCGCTGATTTAATATTCTCTTTTAACTGATCCATCTTTGTTGCGCCAATGATATTGCTTGTCACGAAGTCCTGTTGGTTCACAAACGCCAATGATAGCTCTGTGGGAGTTAATCCATGAATTTCTGCAATTTTACAATATCGATCTGTTGCATTGATTGATCTCTCATTGGTGTACCTGGTCCAATCATCCCAAATTGTAAGTCTGGCGCCTTCAGGTTTTTTGGAGTTTCGATACTTCCCCGTCAACACTCCGCAAGCTAAAGGAGAGTAAGCTAACAAACCTACCTGATCTCTTATGGATATCTCAGACATGCCCACTTCATAGGTACGATTTAATAAACTGTAAGGGTTTTGCACAGACATTACCCTTGGTAAATTTTTATAATTGGACAAATTAATATAGTTGGAGAGACCATAAGGAGTTTCATTAGATAATCCTAAATATCTGATTTTCCCTTGATCAACAAATTTTTTTGCTGTCTCTAAAATTTCTTCAAAAGGTGTCCAATCTTTTTCTTGCTTATAATTTTTATATCCTAATCTTCCAAAGAAATTTGTTTTCCTTTCAGGCCAGTGTAGTTGATAGAGGTCAATGTAATCTGTTTGAAGTCTTTTTAAACTACCCTCCAGTGCTTCGGTAAAGTGTTTCTCATGAAATTGAAGACCACCACCTCTAATCCATCTCACATCAGGACCAGCGACCTTCGATGCTAAAATTATTTTTTCTCTGTTATTTTTTTGTTTAAACCAATTACCAATAATTTTTTCAGTAGCGCCATAAGTATGTTCTTTGCCTTTGACTGAGTAATATTCTGCTGTGTCAAAGAAATTTACCCCATGTTCCAAGGAGTAATCCATTTGCTCAAATGCGTCATTTTCGGTGTTTTGTTCACCCCATGTCATTGTTCCCAAACAAATAAGGCTTACTTGGAGGTCTGTGTTTCCTAGGGGCTTGAATTTCATAAAATATTCATACGGTTTTACTTGAAAAATATCAAGATAATAGCCATATTAAGTTTATTAAGGAGAAATAATGGTCGAATTAAAACAAAATACCTATTCGCAGTCACAATCTACAGCAATAGATCAGGGTCTTAGAGATTATATGATGAAAGTCTACAATTATATGACATCTGGTTTAGCGATTAGTGGTTTAGTGGCATGGGGATTTTCTCAGTCTCCTACTTTAATGGGGGCTATTTATGGCACTGCACTTCAATGGGTTGTAATGCTTGCTCCACTTGGATTTATTTTCTTTTTAGGTGCAAGATTACAGAAGATGTCGCTATCTGCCGCTCAAATGACGTTTTGGGCATTTGCTGCAGTAATGGGAATATCACTGTCTTATATATTCATAGTTTTTACAGGCGTGAGCATAGTTAGAGTATTTTTAATAACTAGCTGTACTTTTGCTGCAATGAGTATCTACGGATATACAACGAAGCGTGATTTAACTAAGTTTGGTTCATTTCTAATCATGGGACTAATAGGAATTATCATTGCAAGTATTGTAAATATCTTTTTACAAAGCTCAGCGATGCAATTTGTCATTTCATGTGTGGGTGTATTGGTGTTTGTAGGATTAACTGCATACGATACACAAAGAATTAAATCAACTTATTACCAAGTCGCTGGAACTGCTTTTGCAGGAAAAGCTGCCATCATGGGTGCACTGACATTATACTTAGACTTTATAAATCTGTTCATAATGTTAATGCAGTTGTTTGGTCAAAGAAGATAATTAAAGCTTCAATTTAATTTTAAGGGGTCGATATGGGCCCCTTTTTTTTTACTTGTTTTACATATCAATTATTTCATTTCTCATTAAGATCCTCGCGTGATTGGTTATATTCTAGCTATTGGTGCTGCAGCTACATGGTCTATGGTGGCTTTATCAGCAACTAGAATTGTTAGATATTTTGGGAGCTATAATTATAACCTATTAAGACTATTAGGTATCATAGTCCTATTCTTACCTTACGTTATTTTTAATTGGGATCATATATATTTTGATAAATCAATTTTTACAGCAATTTTCTTATCTTCTGTTGTTGGCATTATAATAGGAGATACATTTTTATTTATTTGCCTTAAAAGGCTAGGTCCTAGAAGACAAGCTTTATTGTTTTCCTTACAAATTCCTTTTACAATTATCTTAGCAGAAATTTTTTTACAAACGCTACCCTCAATGATCGAGCTGATTGGGTGTTGTTTAATTTTTTTCGGGATAATAGTTGCAATTCAATTTAACCGAACAATTCCTGATGATGACTTGGAAAATATTCAGGGAAATAAATATGTAGGATTATTTGCAGGTGTTGGGCTAGCTCTTTGCCAAGCTATCGGTATCATTCTTATGAAGCCTGCTCTTGAAGCAACAGATCCTATTATTGTATCTTATGTAAGAGTTGTAACTGGGGCAGTATTAATGTTTTTCAGCTTAGGGTTTTTAAAAAATAATGATCTTTTAGAAAAAGTGAAAGATGTCAAAAAAACTTTGTACAGTATTTTTCTAGGTTTTATGGGAATG
>CABZUC010000038.1 GCA_902528805.1 uncultured Alphaproteobacteria bacterium | reverse complement strand
CTTTTTGAGGGTGATATAGTTAGTGGTCTTTCCCCACTCAGAGAAGATATTGTAAATTTGTTCTCTGAAATCACTGCATCTATCGATTTTGTTGATGATGAAGAGTTTAATTTTAAAAAAATAATGAAAAAGGCAAGGGATTTTTTTAATAATTGTAATAATTTATTACATAAAAATAGAACAAAAATAGAACAAAAAAACATTTGCAGAATTATGTTGATTGGACCGGTCAATGTTGGGAAATCAACACTATTTAATAAAATTATCGATAGAGACAGAGCTATTGTTACTGAAATTAAGGGCACTACCAGAGATATTCTGTCAAACCAAATAATAGTTGATAGTAAAAAGTTTGAAATATTCGATACAGCTGGTCAAAGATCTAAGCAAGGAAGGATAGAAAAATTTGGTTATAAAAAAGCACAAAAATTGTCCAAAGAAATTGATCATTTTTTTATTTTAAAGGATAAAAAGACCAAAAAAAGTGATTTAAATCAATTATTTAATGACTTTGATATTAACAAGAACTTTACCTTAATAGAGACTAAATCAGATCAATTTATCTATAATTCTAAAAATATTAGAATATGAGAGAGATATTCTTAATGAAAAAGATATATTAATTATTGCTCAATTAATGAGAAATATATTAGATGATTTTTCATACGAATTTGGTTATATTAATAATGAAGATGTTTATGATAGAGTCTTTAGCAATTTTTGCATAGGAAAGTAGATTGTTTCACGTGGAACATTATGATGTAATAGTAATAGGAGCTGGCCATGCTGGCTTAGAGGCTGCCAACATATGTAAAAAATATGGTTTAAAAACAGCTTTAATTACGAAGAATCACTCAGATTTGGGCAAACTATCATGTAATCCTAGTATTGGTGGGGTCGGAAAAACTCATATAGCCAGTGAAGTTGACATTTTAGGTGGGGTTATTTGTAAAATAGGAGATAAATCAGCTATTCATTATAGAGTATTAAATTTATCAAAAGGACCTGCTGTATGGGGCGTCAGAGCACAGATTGATAGAGATCTCTATGCTAAAAACATTCAAAAATATATCAAATCATCTAAAATTGAACTTATCGAAGATGAAGCATTAAATATCTTACAAAAAAACAATAAGATTATTGGGGTTGATTGCATTAAAGCAGGTAAAATCAAATCAAAGGTTGTTATTCTTACAACTGGAACCTTTCTAAATGGTAAGATTTATTTTGGAAATGAGGTAAAAGAGGCAGGAAGAATAGGAAATAGCTCCTCCAAAGAGCTTGCAAAGTTTATCAATAAAAATTTTAAGACAATGAGACTTAAAACTGGCACTCCTCCTAGAATTTATACCCAATCTATCGATTATGATATTCTTGATCCTCAGCAATCTGAAAATAATGGTATTTTTTTATCTTATTTTACAAAACAAAATACGAACAAAAATATCAATTGTTATATCACTAAAACTAATAATAAAACTCATAAAATAATCAGAGATAATCTTGATAAATCTGCAATGTACTCTGGTATTATCAAGTCTCAAGGAGTTCGCTATTGTCCATCAATAGAAGATAAAGTAACAAAATTTGGCGATAGAAACGGCCATAATATTTTTTTGGAACCAGAGGGACTAAACTCTGATCTTGTTTACCCAAATGGAATATCAAATTCTCTAGATAAGAAAATTCAATTAAAATTTCTAAGATCTATTAAAGGTTTGGAAAAATGTGAAGTAGATCAATTTGGGTACGCCGTTGAATATGACTCAGTAGATCCTAGAGAATTAAAAAATAATTTCGAGACAAAAAAAATAGAAAACTTTTTTTTAGCAGGCCAAATTAATGGAACTACTGGGTATGAAGAAGCAGCAGGTCAGGGTATATATGCAGGAATCCATGCTGTTGTAAAAATAAAAAAAGTAAAATTCGATAATAAAGTTTTTGAAAGAGAAAACAGCTATATAGGAGTTTTAGTTGATGATCTCACAAAGCTTGGAGTAACAGAACCGTACCGCATGTTTACATCAAGAGCAGAAAATAGATTGAAACTAAGAACAGATAATTCCTATGAAAGATTTGCTATAAACATTAATACAAAAATATTTAATAAAACTGACTACGATCTAATTAATAAAAACATAAATAATGAAAAAAAAATAATAAAAAAACTAGAGTCACTAAAATATTCACCTAATGATTTGATGAAGAAGAAAATCAAAGTAAAAAAAGATGGTAAAATTAGAAATGGATTTGAAGTATTAAAATTTATAGACCCTACTATAAATAATTTTAAGAAATTTTTTAATATTACTATAAACCAAAAATTACTCACTAAAATATATTTTGACTCAAAGTACGAAGTCTTTTATGAGCGTGAAAGAAAATCTTATGATCAGTTAAACAAAAATAAAAATATGAATTTAACTAATATTGACTTTAACAAAATACCTTCTTTATCTCGAGAGATATTAGAAAAATTAAATAAATACAAACCAGTAAATTTACATGATGCGGGAAAAATATCTGGTATTACACCAAGTGCTCTTTTTCAAATAATAAAACATAAAAGAATTAAAGGTATTAAAGTTGCTTAAAACCAACTTAGAAAATTTCTGTAATGAAAATTTTGAAAATAGTAAATTAATTTTACAAAAATTATACGAATACAAGAATATGGTTATTGATGAAAACGAAAAGATGAATTTAATTGGAAGAAGTACAATTGATGATTTTGATCAAAGGCACTTACTTGATTGCATACAAATAATTAAATATTTGCCACACAACGAAAAAACCCATATGGATATTGGTTCAGGTGCTGGACTTCCTGGGATTGTTCTTTCAATTATTGGATATAAAAACCTTCATCTAGTTGAAAAATCACCAAAGAAATCGATTTTCTTAGAAAACTGCAAATCGCGACTTGGACTTGAATACATTATTCACAACAAATCTATTACTGATTTAAAAAATCTTAAAGTTGATTATATTACTGCTCGTGCGTTTGCACCAATTGAAAAAATAATCTCTTTAACAAAAAAAATTATTTATAAACATACAAAGTTTATCTTACTCAAAGGTAAGTCCTATTTATCTGAAATACAACTTATCAATCAAAATAAATACCTTTGGGAAGCACATCCCAGTATTACATCTGATGAATCTAAAATTATAATTGTAGGTGCTAAATGATAATTACAATAGCTAATCAAAAAGGAGGTGTTGGAAAAACAACAACCGTTGTTAATCTTGCGACAGCATTAGCATCAATAGATAAAAAAGTCTTAATTATCGATATGGACCCGCAATACAATTCTTCAATGTCATTTAATGCTTATGACTCTAAATTATCTATTTATAGAGTTTTTAGCAATGAGGTAAATATTAGGGATGCAATACAAAAATCTCAAATTCCTCATTTGGATGTTATCTCTGCATGTGAGGATCTTGCTGCTGCAGAATATGAGTTAGCTGACGATGACAACAGAAATCTTCTTTTAAAAAATTACATATCAGAGATTAAAGATAATTACGAATATATTTTTATTGATACCCCTCCTACGCTTGGATTATTAACAGTAAGTTCTTTAACAGCAAGCGATGAGGTTTTAATTCCAGTACAATGTGAATTTTTTGCTTTAGAAGGATTGTCCAAATTAATCAAAACTATTGAATTAGTAAAATCTAATTTAAATATTAACCTTAAACTTAACGGCATAATTTTAACAATGTATGATAGAAGAAATTCTTTATCATCTTTGATTGAGAGAGAAGCTAGAGAATATTTTGATACTAACGTTTATAAATTTAATGTACCCAGAAATGTAACTTTATCTGAGGCTCCAAGTCACGGTCTACCTGCAATTATATATGATTTAAAATGTAGTGGCTCACAAGCTTACATAGCCTTAGCCAAAGAATTTTTAGAGAGGAGTATTTCAAATGGCAGTCAATAAAAAATTAGGAAAAGGTCTATCTTCTTTACTTGGAAATAAAGATCTAGCTCAGAACATTTCCTCTGATAATAAGGGCTTATTACTTATCCCAATCGAGAAAATATTCAGAGACGAGACACAACCAAGAAAAGAATTTAATAAAGAAAAAATAAATGAATTAGCTCAATCAATTAAAAAAAATGGACTAATCCAACCACTTATCGTCACCAAAAGAAATACTGATACATTTTCACTTGTAGCGGGAGAAAGGAGATGGAGAGCAGCTCAAAATACTGATGTTAAAGTACTTCCAGCTTTACTTTTGCCTGAAGATCTTGACAAAGACGAAATATCTCTGATTGAGAATATTCAAAGAGAAGATCTAAAAGTATCAGAAGAGGCAAAAGCTTATCAGCGTTTAATTGAAAAAAATAATTATACACATGAGACATTATCTAATATTGTTGGCAAGAGTAGGTCTCATATAACAAACTTACTAAGAATATTAGAACTTGATGATTTCTTTTTTGATTTACTTAACAGTGGAAAAATATCTATGGGCCATGCTAGGGCACTAGTTGGTAAAAAGTCAAATGACTTTGATGAACATACTTTAAATAAAATAGAATCTGGTAAAATATCTGTCCGTGATTTGGAAAAGAACAAAAGAAAAAAAAATAATCAAGAACCTAATTTGATCCACGAAGAAAAAATTCTAAGCGACACAATCGGTTTTAAAACTAAAATTACTTATAATAAAAAGGGTAAGGGAAATATAAAAATTTATTATGAGAACCTAGAACAATACAACTTTTTAATTAGTAAGTTAAAAAACTGAACTTTTTATATTTTGATTCCATTTTTAATTTAAGAAATAATTGCTTTATATTAATATCGGACTTTTTTAATCTAAAAATATCTTTCCGAATTTTTAGAATGTAATTTTCTTT
>CABZUC010000037.1 GCA_902528805.1 uncultured Alphaproteobacteria bacterium | reverse complement strand
TAAGAACCCTTTGAAATTTATTATAGATTTCACTTAAATTAGCTAGATTTAAACATTTCTTTGTAGACACGTTCTTCAATCTTATGATCATTATCAAATAATAATGGTATTTCCATACCTTCGGACATTTCTATTTCAACAGATATAACATCTTTAGCTTCAATATGATCTGCATGAACTACTATTGGTCTTTTAGAGGGGTTATTATTGATAATTTTAATTTTAGCATTGTCTTTCAACAAGCCTCCCCGCCAGTGTCTGGGACTATAGGCGCTCACAGCAGTTAGTGCTACTACATTGCTTCCAAGTGGAATGATAGGCCCAGAGGCAGAATAATTATATCCAGTACTTCCTGCCGCTGTTGACAATATCACTCCATCACAAACAAGTTCTTCAATTCTCACTTCATTATCTATAAGAATTTGAATTTTTGCTGCTTGGTATTTTTCTCTACGTATACTTATTTCATTAATCGCTATAGCTTTAATTTCTTGACCAGTAGGATTTAAAGTTTTCATTACTAATGGTCTTAATTTTGTTAACTGAGCACTATTTAGACGATCTTCTAGTCCTTCAAGCCTGTAATCATTCATAAGAAAACCTACAGATCCAAAATTCATACCGTAAATTGGCTTGTTTAATTTCATATAATTATGGAGTGATTTTAATATAAAACCATCTCCGCCAAGGGCGACAATAAAATCTGCCTCTTCAGGTTCATAATTTCCATACTTTTTAATAAGTTTTTCTTGAGCTTCAATATTTTTTTCTAGAGGGAAAGATACAAAACAGATTTTCATTTATTAACCACCAGTCTCATTCATATAACGATTAACGTAACCTCCAAAATTGTCTTTTTGAATTTCGAAGTTATGCGCTTTTGGTTTAATTGACATAGCATATTCTATTTGAGCAATAATATCATTTTTTGTTTGATTTCTTAAAGCAAACTTTAAATCTACGAAATCATTTTGACCTAAACACATATATAGCTTTCCAGTGCAGGTAAGCCTTACCCTGTTACAAGTGTCACAAAAATTATGAGAAATAGCAGATATAATACCGATTTTTGAGTTATGATTTGAATACTCATAGTATCTGGATGGACCATTAGTTCTGTGTTTAGAGGGATTTAAATTTAACCTATTTACTAAATCCTCTTCAAATTTTTTCATTGATAAAAATTGATTAAATCGCTTCTCTCCAATATCTCCAATGGGCATAATTTCTATTAACGAAATATCAAACTGATTTTTTTTACACCAATCTAAAATACCAAAAATCTCTTTATCGTTATAGTTGTGTGTCAAAACAGTATTTATTTTTATTTTGATACCCTCTTGTTTAGCAACTTCTATTCCATTCAAGACTTTATTTAGATCTCCCCATTTAGTTATTTTTTTAAAACTTTCTGGGTCTAAGCTATCAAGGGAAACATTTATTCTTTCAACACCATTTTTTTTTAAAATAGATGCATATTTAGATAAATTTGTACCATTCGTAGTTAAAGTATGTTCAGAAATTTTACCCTGAATTTTTAAATTATGTAAATGCTCTATAATTGAAACAACATTTTTTCTGACTAGTGGTTCACCTCCTGTTAATCGAAATTTTTTTACGCCTAACTCATTAAAAATATCTGTAAGTTTAATAATCTCTTCGATTGATAAGACTTCCTGCCTCGGGAGAAAGGTAACATCTTCAGCCATACAATATGTACATCTTAAGTCACACCTGTCAGTCACAGATATTCTTAAGTAATCAATTTTTCTTTTAAAATTATCTGTCAGCATTTTCGAATATTTTCAAATCTATGATATTTAAATCTATAACTTTTTTTCCAACGTTCTCAAAGTTAATAGTGATTTTACTATTTATACAAGATTGAACTTGTCCCAGACCCCAATCGGGCTGAGATGGGCACTCCACAATTGTGCCCGGTATAAAATCGCTATAATTATAGTTATTTTCCATTATTACTCTTGTTTAGTACAAACAAATATTTACTATTTATAATAGAATCAAATGGATAAAAAAGAAAATTTAAACAAACTTAAATCAGTTATTAGTAATATTGAAAAATCATATGGCAAAGGTTCCATAATGATGCTTGGTAAAAAAGATATCGATACAAATATTGATGTTTATTCAACTGGTTCGCTTGGACTAGATATCGCGTTAGGAATAGGTGGGTTACCAAAAGGAAGAGTCGTAGAGGTGTACGGTCCTGAAAGTTCGGGTAAAACAACTCTTACTCTTCACATCATTGCAGAGGCTCAAAAAATGGGTGGAACTTGCGCATTTATAGATGCTGAGCATGCTTTAGATCCTGGATATGCAAAAAAACTAGGTGTAAATATAGATGAATTGTTGATATCTCAACCTGACACGGGGGAACAGGCTTTAGAAATTTCTGATACACTTGTCAAGTCAGAAGGTATTGATTTATTAGTTATAGACTCAGTAGCAGCATTAGTACCAAGAGCTGAACTAGAAGGTGAAATGGGAGACTCTTTACCTGGACTTCAAGCAAGGCTCATGAGTCAAGCACTTAGAAAACTAACTAGCTCTATTTCTAAGACAAATACGATGGTTGTATTTATAAACCAACTTAGAATGAAAATTGGTGTTATGTTTGGAAGTCCTGAAGTTACCACAGGTGGAAATGCTTTAAAGTTTTACTCCTCTGTAAGATTAGATATACGAAGAATTGGGGCAATAAAAGATAAAGATAATATTATTGGTAATCAAACAAGAGTCAAAGTTGTCAAAAATAAAATGGCCCCTCCATTTAAAATGGTCGAGTTTGATATTATGTATGGTGAGGGTATTTCTAAAATTGGTGAAATTATTGATTTAGGTGTCCAAGCAGACATTATTGATAAGTCTGGTGCATGGTATTCATATAAAGATGAGAAAATAGGCCAGGGTAGAGAAAACACAAAGCAGTTTTTAAAAGATAACCCTGATATGCTAGATGAGATTGAAGGCAGAATTAGATCTAATTCAGATACGGTCGAAGAACTAATGATTGATCCACCTCCTCCTACGACAGAGGAAACTGTCGAAAAAAACTCTAAAGAATAATATTAAATTTCAGTTAAATTAATCTATATTCCTTGAATATGAACTCTAATAATGTCCGTAATGCATTCATTGATTATTTTAAGAACAATGATCATAAGCACGTAAAATCAGGTTCTTTAGTCCCAGAAAATGACCCCTCATTAATGTTTGCGAATTCTGGAATGGTACAATTTAAAAATGTTTTCACTGGAATGGAGGAAAAAGATTTCAAAAGAGCTACTACTTCGCAAAAATGTGTCAGAGCAGGTGGTAAACATAACGATTTAGAAAACGTTGGATTTACAACAAGGCACCACACTTTTTTTGAGATGTTGGGAAATTTCTCTTTTGGCGACTATTTTAAAGAACAAGCTATTTTATATGCGTGGAATTTAATCACCAAAGAATTCAAAATTAATGAACATAAGTTATTGGTTACTATTTATCATGATGATGAAGTTGCAGAAAAATTTTGGAAAAAGATTGGAAATTTACCTGACAATAGAATAATCAAAATTTCAAGTTCTGATAATTTTTGGTCAATGGGAGATACGGGACCATGTGGACCATGTTCAGAAATATTTTATGATCATGGTGATAAGTATTTTGGTGGTCCTCCTGGTTCAGTAGATGAGGATGGAGATCGTTTTATAGAAATATGGAATTTAGTTTTTATGCAATATGAGCAGGTTGACAAAAAAACTAGATTAGATTTACCTAAACCATGCGTGGACACCGGGATGGGATTAGAGAGAATTACTGCATTATTGAATGGCAGTAATGATAATTATACGTCAGATCTATTTACAAATATTATTGATATTACTCAGGAATGTATCAAAAAAAAAATAACTGAAGAGAATAAATCTAGTTTTAGAGTTATAGCAGATCATTTAAGGGCATCATCTTTCTTAATAGCCGATGGGGTTTTACCTTCAAACGAAGGTAGAGGATATGTTTTAAGAAGAATATTAAGAAGGGGCATAAGACATGCTTACTCATTAGGCTCTAAGGATGCTTTATTTCATGAAATTTTTAAAGAATTGAAAAATTTAATGGGAGATTTTTACCAAGAACTCAATACAGGTGCTGATGCTATTAGGGAAACTCTTTACTCTGAGGAAATAAAATTTAGAGAAACTTTAAGTAAGGGTTTGGAGATACTTGGACATGAATTACCTAAAATTAAAAATAATAAACTTGATGGCAAAATTGCATTTAAGTTATACGACACCTTTGGGTTTCCTCTAGATTTAACACAAGATTATTTAAGATCAAAAAATATTAGTGTAGATGCTGAGTCATTTGATGCCGCAATGAAACTTCAAAAAGAGGAAGCTAGATCCTCGTGGAAGGGTAGTGGAGATGAAGATACCCAAAAACTATGGTTTGATTTAGCTAAAAAAATAAAACCAACAACTTTTGAAGGTTATAAAGAGACAACTATAAGAGCAAATATATCAGCATTAGTTTCAAACTCTGAGCAAGTTCAAAATTTAAGTGATAATTATGCACAATCTGCAATTATAACTGATAAATCATGTTTTTATGCTGAGTCTGGTGGGCAAGTTGGAGACAAAGGCACTATTACTTCAGATACTGCTAAATTTAAAGTAACAGATACAAGAAAAACCCCTCAAGGTATATTTATTCATTTTGGTAATGTGACTTCTGGAAATTTTAAAATAGGTCAAGAAGTCAAACTTAAAATTGATACTAGTTTAAGAGATCTCATAAAAAAAAATCACTCAGCTACACATTTACTTCACGCAGCGTTAAGAAATAATTTAGGGACACATGTAGCACAGCGTGGATCTTTGGTTAATGAGGATAAACTACGTTTTGACTTTAGTCATAATAAACAAATATCTAATGAACAAATAGAAATTATTCAAAAAGAAGTAACAAGCATAATTTCTAATTCTTGTGAAACACAAATTGATATTAAATCTCAAGATGAAGCCATTAAACAAGGTGCTATAGCTTTATTTGGTGAAAAATATGGCGATGAAGTCAGAGTTGTTACTCTTGGAGAAAATAATAATAAACCCTATTCAATTGAATTATGCGGGGGAACACATGTAACAAATGTTAAAAATATTAAAAAATTTCATATCATTAGTGAAGAGTCTGTTTCTTCAGGAGTGAGAAGAATAGAAGCTTGTACCGGAGATAGGGTTGATGAATTTATAA
>CABZUC010000036.1 GCA_902528805.1 uncultured Alphaproteobacteria bacterium | reverse complement strand
AGATGAATTACTAATCATCCCTGTGGAACAAGTATTTATTGAAAATAGCTCAAATATAAAATTAAGGTCTATTTTTTATAAACATCCATCTAATACTAAAACTACATTACTAATGTTTCACGGTAATGCTGGTCCTATTGAAAATAGATTTTATAAAATTAATAAGTTATCAAAATATGACCAAAACATTTTACTTATTTCTTGGAGATCATATAGCGGTAATGATGGTGAACCTACTGAGGATGGTTTATATGACGACGCTAGAAGTGCTATAAAATGGCTTGAAGAAAAAAATATTTCTAAAAAGGACATTATTATTTATGGAGAATCTTTAGGAACTGCTGTTACTATAGAAATAGCTCAGAATAATAATTTTAAGGGTTTAATCTTGGAGGCGCCATTTACTTCAATGATTGATGCAGCTAAATTTCATTATCCATACCTTCCTGTTTCAATCATGCTTAAAGATAAGTATTTAAGTGATAAAAAGATTAAAAACGTTATTTCCCCTATATTTATTATGCACGCCACAGGGGATGATATTGTTCCATTTAGAATGGGTGAAAAAATGTACGAATTAGCAAATTCACCTAAAAGAAGTTATTTCGTTGATGAGAATGAACATTTAGTAACTTATGATGAAAATTTAATGAATAAGATGAATGAATTTTATGAAACTATAATTAATTATGAATAAATTTAATAATCTTCCAGAACTATTTTATTTTCAAGCAGATAAGAACGAAAATAATCATCACTTACTAAAACTCGACTCAAATAATCAAGTTGTCTCAATGAGTTGGTTAGAGACAAAAAATCTAACAAAGAAAATACATAATTTTTTAGCAAACAAATATTTAGGTGAATTACAGAGAGTTTTATTGGTTTCAGAAAATAGACCTGAATGGATGGCCTCTGATATCGCTATAATGTCTAATAAACTTATTTGTGTTCCCAACTATACAACATATACATCAAGAGATTTTGAGCATATTTTAAATGACTCTCAGCCTGTTGGTTTAATAGTTTCAAATAAAAATTTGCTTCAGACAATTTTAACTGCCAGCGAAAAAATTAAATATAATTTCAAATTTATCTTATGTTTTGATTATTTTGAAAATAATTCAATTTCAAATTTAGCATTTTTAAATGACCTAACAGACGACAATAATGATGATAACAGAGAAAAAATTAAAGAAATTAAGCGCACAGATCCAGCTTGTATTATTTACACCTCAGGCACACAAGGATTACCGAAAGGTGTTATTTTAAGTCATGGGGGCATATTAAGTAATTGTGAAGGAGCATATGAACTTCTTAAAACTATAAAGGGTCCAGATTTAACCTTTCTTACTTGGTTACCTTTATCTCATTCATATGAACATGCAGTTCAATTTGTTCAGATTATTTTAGAAGCAAAAGTATTTTACAATAAAAGTATTGAAACACTTCTACCTACAATAAAAATTGCACAACCTCATATAATGACTGCTGTGCCAAGATTTTATAATAATCTCCATGTAAAAATGAAGATCAATCTGAAAAATCAGTCTAATCTTAAACAAAATTTGTTTAATAAGACTATCCAGTTAGGAACAAAAAAATTTAAAAATATTAAGTTAAGTTTTAGTGAAAATATATTTAACATAATATTAAATAAATTAGTCAGAAAAAAAGTAAAAAATAATTTTGGTGGCAGATTAGAGGCTTTTATATCAGGTGGAGGACCTCTTGATAGACAAGTAGGGGAAGCGCTTAATGCACTCGGTTTAAAGACATTACAAGGTTATGGCTTAACTGAAACCTCACCAGTTGTAAGCTGTAATTTATTAAATAAGGTAAAAGTTGATACAGTCGGTCCTATATTTCCTGGAGTTGAGGTTAAATTAGCAGAAGATGGTGAAATATTAGTTAAAGGTGAAAACCTTATGCTGGGCTACTGGAATAATAAAGAAGCTACTGAACAAACAATAAAAGATGGTTGGCTCCATACGGGGGATATTGGTGAATTTGATGAGGACAATTATCTTAAAATAACAGATCGTAAAAAGGATATAATTGTTTCTCTAGGAGGTGATAATATAGCACCATCTAAGATTGAAAATCTATTAACTTTATCTCCTGAGATAGAACAAGCCTGTGTCTTTGGTGAACAAAAGAATTATATTGCAGCATTATTAGTATTAAGCTCAGAGAGTAAATCTAGTGATGAAGATATTCAAAGATACATTGATGAAGTAAATAAAGACTTAACTCAACCAGAAAAAATAAAAAAGTTTATCTTTATTGATGAGCCTTTTAGTATTGAAAATAACCTAATGACTCCGACAATGAAAGTTAGGAGACATGAAGTACAAATAAAATATCAAAATCAAATTGATCAATTATTTTAATGCAATTATTTGCAGCTATAGATTTTGAAACTGCCACTAGTGAGAGAACATCAGCATGCGCTATTGGATATGTAATATTTAATAAAACTAAAATTATAAAAAAAGTCTCCCATTTAATAAGACCACCTAAACCTGAAGTTCATTTTACAGATATTCATGGTTTAACATGGGATATGTTAAAGAAAGCTAAAACATTTGATAAAGTGTGGCGCCAAATTAAGAGTGAATTATCAGCTGTTGATTACTTTTTTGCACATAATGCTCCTTTTGATCGATCTGTCCTGCATTCCTGTTGTTATTTTTATAATATTGACCTACCTAAACAGGAATTTAAAGATACTGTTGCAATCGCAAGAAAATATTGGGAATTTGAAAACAATAAACTAAATACAGTATGTAAAAATTTAAGAATTCCTTTAAATCATCACGATGCATTATCAGATGCTAAAGGATGTGCTTTGATAGTAATTGAGGCTTTTAAAAAAGGTTATTTTATTTAATTTTATTACCTATAAAGCTCATAGAAGAAAAAATAATTATTAAGGCTAGGCTCATATAGATTAAGGTGTTTATCGAATTTGTCTCATCCAATATCAAACCGTATAAGAAAGGGGAAGCCGCTGAGGCCAAAACACCAAAAAATGTTAAAAGGGCCCTTATTGCCCCTAGGTTTTTGACTCCATACATTTCTGCCCACAAAGAATTAGACATATTTTCAGTAAAGCCATTTGATAATCCAAGACCTGCCATGTAAAGATATAACACAAATATATGATTTGAAAATAACATCACAATAAATATTAAAGCCATGGGAATTAAGTGAAACGTGATTACTCTCCTACCAGAAAATTTATCGACTAACAAACCAGAAACTAATGAGCCACCAATTCCACAGATTGCATAAAAAATAAAACTTTGTGCAATATTTAAAATTGTCCAATTATTTAATTGCCCAATAAAAACTTGATGAAATAAAAAACCAGTTACTGTAAATGACATAAATAATGTAAGAGGTAAATAAAGATAAAATTTAAGATCTTTTAAAACATCTCTTCTTCTCCAAGAAAATGAATTTTGTATATCTTCATTCTCAAACCCAGTTTCACTTTGAAAATTATTTTTACTTAATAGGTAGTATAAAAATACTCCGAAAAATATTATTATAAATAGAGATGAACTAAACCAGGTAATTCTCCAGCCAAAAGTTAATATTAAAATTACCACTATAAATGGATAAATCATTTCACCAAAAGAGAAACCAAATCCAGATATAGCTAATGCTTTTCCTCTATTAGCTTTAAAATATCTTGCCATAGTTGTTCTTGAAGTGTGCCCCATAAGTCCTTGTCCAAAAAGTCTTAAAAAATAAATTACAAAAAAAAGAAGAACTACATTAAATACAACACTTGCAAAAAAACACGTTATCGAAAGACCTAATACAATTGTTAAAGTATATTTTTTGAGAGAAACTGTATCTATAAGTTTGCCAGCCCATATAATTGTTAACGCACTTAAAATTGTAGCTATTGAATATAGACTGCCAAACTGCGTATTACTTAGGTCAAATGTTTTTCTGAAATCATCACTAAAAAGGGAAATAAAAAATGTTTGTCCAAATCCTGATGCAAATGCTATTAAAAAGCCAAAAATTAATAAATTTGAATTTTTATATATAAAATTAATCAAAACAAGAGGGATATTATGATTAAATGACTATATATCAATTATTATAAGTGAAAGGACTGGCTAGTGAGCACAATAAAAAAGACAAATGATGAAAGTCATCAAATTATAGAGGACATCTATAAAGACATTAAACAAACAAGGAATACAAGCTATATAGGTAATTTTTGGAAATATTTAGCTTTCGATCCTAATTTACTCAAAAATGTTTGGACTGATATAAAAAATATAATGGTTAAAGAGTCTATAATCCCCAATAAGACAAAAGAAATGATTTATATGGCTGTTTCTATTACAAATAATTGTAGTTACTGTACGCACTCACACACAGCTGCAGCTAAAAAACTGGGTATGACTTCAAAGGAGCACTCTGAATTTTTAAATGTCATATCGTTGGCAGCAAAAACAAATCAATTGGTAAATAGTATACAGGTACCAGTTGATGAAATTTTCAATGAAGATTTAGAAAAATAAATAAATGGATTTTTTAACTTGGTTTTGGAATGCAGGGGAATTGCTAATGATTATTGGTGTGGGAATAATTATTATTGGATTATTATTCTATAGAAAAAAAAAATAAACTTCTTACAGAATATTATTTAATTATTTTATTTATGAACATTAAATTTATTGTAGAATAAAAATATGTATTACGATGATGATAATAATGATGACAACACGTTGTTAGGAAGACTTACAGAATTAAATAGAGCTCTAAGCCAAATGATGAGAAATACCAGTGAGAGAAACATAGTTGAAAAACTACATACTTACCAGCTTGCAATAAAAAAAACTATTGAAGTAATGACTAAAAAACAACTTAATACAGTGTCTGAGTCTTCTAATGAATATGAGGATAGGCTAGAGCGTGGAGACTTTGATTAATCTTTAATCTAAATTCTTAAATCCGTAACCAGTTTTTTTTACTCTTGTTTTAAAATAATTCTTATTAAATTTATTTATAGTAGGTTTTGTATTTATTTGTCTAACTATTCGAATACCAGCTTTTTTTAATGATGATACTTTAGTGAAATTATTTGTAATTATATTGACTTTATTTACTTTTAGTAACTTCAATATTTTAGCAGCAATATTAAAATCTCTTTCATCATCTAAAAAACCTATATTGTGATCAGCATCAATTGTATCCAAACCTTTTGACTGAAGAGAATAAGCACGCATTTTATTAGCTAGACCAATCCCTCTGCCTTCTTGATCTAGATATAAAATGATCCCACCTTTATTTTTAATCATATAGTTGATGGAACTATTTAATTGCTCTCCACAATCACATTTTCTAGAGTGAAATATATCCCCCGTAAAACATGCAGAGTGTATTCTAAGATTTGTAGGTTGTTTTAAATTTTCTGGTTTAATTATAATTGCAATATGTCTTCTAGCACCAATATAAGATTTAAAAATATTAAAAGATGTTGAAGCCACATTAGGGAGTGGAACATTAGCATTAGA
>CABZUC010000035.1 GCA_902528805.1 uncultured Alphaproteobacteria bacterium | reverse complement strand
GCAATCATAGTAGAAAAGCCTTTCTTTGATCCTAAAAAAGCGCTTCCAAGTTCTTGATATAATAGAAATATCGTTGATATTATTGAATATCATTTGATATTCACTAGATGCATAGTTTCGTTAACTTCTTAGCATTATTTTTTTTTTGATTCAGAATTTATAAGTTTTAATTACTCAAAATATAGAGAGGTATATATGAAACTAATAACAGCAATTATCAAGCCAGACAAAGTTGAAGCTTTGAGACAGGCACTCACAGGTGTCGATATCCAAGGTTTAACTATCGTTGAGGCTAAAGGATATGGGCGCCAAAAGGGTCATACCGAACTGTACCGAGGCGCAGAATATGAGGTACATTTTCTTCCTAAATCTCGAGCAGAGGTTTTAGTTGATTCTGCTGACGCTGAAAAGGTCATTACTACAATTTCTGAGGCAGTTAAATCAGGAAAAATTGGTGATGGTAAAATTTATGTAACTGAAGTGCAAGATGTTGTCCGAATACGTACTGGAGAACGAGGCGCTGAGGCTATTAAATAAGGAGATCGTATGAAAAAAATATTAACTTTTTTAATACCCACTTTGTTCCTCTCCGGAGTAGCAAGTGCAGAAGTTTCTGCTGAAACAGCTTTTGTATTTAATACATTTTTATTTGTTTTTAGTGGAGTCTTAGTGATGTTCATGGCATTAGGTTTTTCCATGTTAGAAGCTGGATTTGTTCGTAAAAAAAACACATCGGCAATTTTATTAAAAAATATAGCTTTATACTCAATTGCAGGAATAATGTTTTATCTGATCGGATACAGCCTAATGTATGTTGATGTTTCAGGTTATATAGGATCATTAGGTGGTGCTTTTTATGACACAGCTGACGACTTGACTGTTGCTGCAGAAGAGGGTGGCTACTCATTAGCATCGGATTGGTTCTTCCAGATGGTGTTTTGTGCAACTGCTATTTCGATTGTATCAGGTGCTTGTGCTGAGAGAATAAAAGTATGGCCTTTTATGATATTCGCTGCATTTATGACAGGAATTATTTATCCAATCTATGGTGCATGGACTTGGGGCGGCGGATGGCTTACAGAGATGGGCTTCTCTGATTTTGCAGGTTCAACAATTGTTCACTCAGTTGGTGGATGGGCGGCTCTAACTGGATGTTTAATCCTCGGCCCGAGAGCTGGAAAATACGGCTCTGATGGAAAAATAACTCCTATTGCTGGCGCAAATATGCCATTAGCATGTCTAGGTACCTTTATCCTATGGTTTGGATGGTTTGGATTTAATGGCGGATCACAATTAGCTTTAGGTAGTGCGGCAGACGCATCTGCAATGTCAATCGTTGTTGTAAATACTAATATCGCTGCTTGTGGTGGTGTTGTTGCAGCAATTATTTTATCTCAATTATTGTATAAGAAGATTGATTTATCAATCGCACTTAATGGTGCCATTGCTGGTCTTGTTGCCATTACGGCTGGCCCTGATTTAACCAATCATTTCTTATCTATGATTGTTGGTGCGATAGGTGGTATTCTTTGTACGATTGCTATCCCAATGCTCGATAAAATGAAAATCGATGATGTTGTGGGAGCGATTTCTGCTCACTTAGTAGCAGGTATCTGGGGAACGTTGGCTGTAGGTATCTTCGGTGCAGGTGACTTCTTAGTACAATTGATTGGCATAATCGCAGCTGCTGTATTAGTTGTGCCTTTAAGTGGTGTATTCTTCTATATCCTTAAGGGAACAATTGGTTTAAGAGTATCTGAAGAAACTGAAGCTTCAGGTCTTGATAAAGCTGAACTCACTACAGAAGCTTACCCAGAATTTAAATAATTCTTATTTATAGTACTCCTAAAAAAGGGCGCTTATCGCGCCCTTTTTTTTATGTTAATTGATCTATTAAATCTGTAATTTTTGAACTATCAGGTTTAGTCATGGAAGACCAACTTTTAACTAATTTTCCTTCACCATCAAAAAGATATTTATAAAAATTCCATTTTGGAGTTTCATTATATGTTGATGACATCCAGCTATATATTGGATGGGCGTCCTCTCCATCCACGTCTATGATTTCAGAAATGATAAATTTTGTATCGTAGTTAACTAAACAAAACTCTTTAACATCCTTTTCATCATCTAACTCTTGTCGAAAGCTGTTAGAGGGAGTCCCAATAATTATTAAATTTTTATCTAAATATTCACGATGAAGATTGGACAAGTTAGCATACTGCTTTGTGAAACCACATCTGCTAGCAGTATTCACAAGAAGAACGGGTTTACCTTTAAATTTATTTAGATTAATTTGATTACCATCAATATCTTGAATACTAAAGTTATGAAGGTTTTGTGCCATAATACCTCCTATATTTGTGAGTAAAACACTCAAGGTTATCAAGAGAATTCTCATGTCATTTTATACTGACTTTTAATAATCTAGATCTGCTAATCTTAAATTTTTGGCAACCCTAAAACCTGACTTTTTTTAATAAATTCCTCTTTATATGGAGGTCTATTAAATATCTCTTTTATCATAGGTTTAAAAAAATCTAAATCTTTGTTCTCATATTCTGGGTCAAAAGATTTTTGATCCCATCTTTCGCAGAAGTCCGCGCATGTTTGAAAATAAATGTTATCCTTAAATTTATCCCTCACATTTTTATCCCAACCATAATGATGGGCATAATAAATCATTTGAAAAATTCCATGATGCTCAACTACCCAAGTTATTTCTTCTCTAACGTAGGGTCTGATAACCTCAGCAGAAAATCTATCGTGATTTTGAGGAGCAAGTCCATCGCCAATATCATGAAGTAATGTTCCAACAATCCAATCAATATCTGCCCCATCGTTATAAGCTCTTGTTGCTGATTGAAGTCCATGATCTAGTCTGGAAATTTTATAGCCCTCCATAGTATTTTGTCCTTGTCTTGATAGTTCTTCGATTATTCTCTCATAAGTTAAAGAGACATATTTTTCCTCATACTCTTGAAGTAATAAATAATCTTCTTTATCACCATCTTTCATATGTTTAAATTTTACATTCTTATCAACCAAAATTTTTAAATCCATCTTGTACATATTTTTTATATAAATGTCTAAGTTTGCCGTCTGTTGAGTCAAAATCTAGATAACAACCTTGGAGGTGTCTGGCACCTTCATTAGCATCGTATGCGGTTCTTCCATGAAGAAGTCTGTGATTATCAAACATCATAACGTCACCGGTTTTAAGCTTAAACTTAATCTCAAAATCTGATGAAGAATATAAATCACCAAGTAGTTTTCTAGCTTTATAGAAATTTGTAAGTTTTTTTCGATCAATTGGCGGAACATAATCAACTCTTGTGCTATACCTTACTTGTTTGTAGTCTCCCTCTTTATCCAACTCAATAAGCTCTCCCCAGTTTTCTAAAATAATATCTTTATCCTGAAATTGATATCTAAGATTAGTTTTAGTCAAAGACTCGAAAGCTTCAGGGTAATTGATCTTGATATACTCAGCAACTGCAAAACCATCTACTAGAGTCGAATAACCACCACTGACCTCATTTTTAAGACAATGTAAGAATTGAATTCCAGGCGCTGCTGGCTTTCTATAGGGATTGTCCGTGTGTGGAGGAAGAGCAATAGGCTTATAAGCTAAATCATTGGGTTTAGGTTTGGACATCACATCAAAATACTCTCCAAAGTTAGTTACTTTAACAGGACCTATAGATCTCACAAATTTGAGTAAATATTGGTTTTTTGCTGGAACGTTTTTAATAATTACAAAACCATATTTATAAAAATCCTCTAAAAGTCTATACATCGACTTTTTCTCAGCCATATTTTCTTCAAACTCTACACTTGGAAATACTTTTAAATCTGAGTTCCAAAGTAGTCTTTTAGGTAAAGGGCCACGTTTATTTTTATCGTTATCAAATTCTGTTAGAAGATCTTGAATATTATATTTCCCTTTAGCCCCATCATTGAATTCAATATCAAGTTTTTCTTCTAAAATTTTTGCTGTTGTAATTTGTAAATCTAATTTAATGGAAGAGGGTTCGTAGAGTCTTTGATTTGTATCTTTGTCGACATAGTCATAACCTGGTAATCTTTCTCTTAGCCAAATAGGATGTAATTCATAATCATTATTTTGGTGTGTCACTTTTAATGAGTCACTTGAAAACTGTATCTTCATGTCGCTACTCTCAAAATTAATTCTAATAAAGATTTTTTGTTAATTAATAATATTTGTCAATTAAGAAATTAAGGAGCTAATTTAAATATAGCTTCAATTTCAACTGAGAATCCTAAAGGAAGAGAATTCACCCCAACTGCCGCACGAGCATGTATCCCCTTTTCACCAAAGATTTTTTGCATTAAATCTGAACAACCATTAATAACCTGAGGTTGTTGAGTAAAATTATCTAAACAGTTTACAAAACCTGTCAACTTGATTAATTGTTCTACTCTGTCTAGGTCTTTGATTTCATTTTTTAAAGCAGATAATATTGCCAAACCACATTTTTGTGCATGTTCTTGAGCTAATTCCAAACTCAAATCTTTACCTACAACACCTTTTGCAAAACTTCCATCCTCAAGGAGAGGACCTTGGCCTGAAATATAAGCAGTAGCATCGACTATTACACAAGGTTTGTAACTTCCAGCTGGTTTTGCAGGATTGGGTAAAACAATTCCTAACTCTTGTAATTTATTCTCTATATTCAATGTGAGACTTCCTCTTCCTCTTCAATTTTATTTATAATCTGTTCTGTAGCTAATTGCATCCCAATTGAAGATGTATTTCTAGGGACAATCATAGAAGGTGTATTTTCTTCATAGATATCACTAGTTCTTCCAACTCTAATTCTAAAATAATTATAAGGAGCGACTAAAGAATACACAACTATCATATAAATAAAAAAACCATAGGGTCCATAGTAAGACATAAAACCTGAGGCTAGCATAGGACCTGCTACCATACCAAAAGCATTAACAAGTGTTAAAGTTGAACTGGCTGAAACAATTTCGTCTTTTTCCAAGAAATCGTTCATATGTGAAATAACGACAGCGTAATAAGGTAATGAAACAGCAGAATGAATACCAATAAATACTGATAGAACATAAAATGAGAATGAACCAAATATAAAGGCCAGTATTAAAGAGCCATCAGCTATCAAATTTAGTACAAATAAAATAGTTCTTCGATCATAACGATCTGAGATTTTTCCAAAAAGATACTGAAAAACAGCTCCAATAAACATATTTACAAAAACTAAAATTGAAATTTGAAATATACTAAAACCAATTTTAGCACCAAAAACTGCAATTAATCCGAATAAAGCACTGTAAATCATTCCAATTGTAAAAGATCCTACAAAAGCCATAGGTGATTTATTATATAAGTCTTTAAGACTTAAAAATTTAGGTGTAGTAAATTCAGGAGCAGGTTTCTTGGTAAGCAATATAGGAACCAAAGCAAAGGATATCAACAAAGATGATAGAATGTAAAGATGAGCTTCTGTAGTTGTGCCTATATTTATTAACATTACTCCGATACTCGTAGAAATATACAAAACAATCATATAGAAACCAATTAACTGGCCTCTTGTTTTGTTATCTGCCCGATCATTTAACCAGCTCTCACAAACTATATAAATGGCAGCATAGGAGAAACCAGTAATCATTCTAAAGATTAACCAAAGAACTGGATCGATAAAAATCCAATGCAATAAGATAGCTATCGATCCTAAAGATGCGAATGCTGCAAATACTCTGATATGCCCAACATTTTTAATTAGTTTAGGACATTGAATTGAGCTAAACAGAAATCCAATGAAATATCCTGTAAATACATAACCAATCTCAAAGTCTGAAAAATTAAAAAAAACAGAATTGATTTTTAGTAAAGTTCCTTGAAGAGTATGAGCTATCATTATTAGCCCAAAGCCACTAAAAAGTGCCTATGAATTTAAAATTGTTCCAAACACCCGCGAATAGGTAAACTTTTAGTTTAAGAATGCAACAGTTATTTCGAAAAAGGTATTGTCGTCATCTGCGATTGCACTTCTAGATTATCAATCAACAGTGTCTTAACTTCATTAAAATTTTGAAACTTGGTTTGTATCATTGCGATACCAAGACAACACCCAAAATCAGGGCTATAACAACCAGATCTTAATTCACCAATAATCTGGCCATCTAATTGGATAGGTAGGTATTTTGTTATAGTTAAATT
>CABZUC010000034.1 GCA_902528805.1 uncultured Alphaproteobacteria bacterium | reverse complement strand
TAATGTATTTTCAACAATCTCTTTAACTTTTTCATTATCATCAAGCCTTTGTTTTTCATTTGTGCTTTTCTTAATATATTCTATTGCCATAGTTATTTTTTATGTATCAGTTTTAAAACATCAACATCCAACTGAAACAAAATATGAGCTATATCAATAGGCACCCAATTTTCTCTAATCAATCCTTCGTTGTGTAAATAAAAATCCATGACTCTCATTGTTATTATTTTTTGTGTAGCCTCATAACCAAGCCAATCACTTGAACCATGTGTTGCCTGAATACTGTGCCAACCACCTGTCATCGAATAATTGCCATCACCAATTTCTATGTAATGACCAATTTTCCAATAGTCTCTTTCTTTAAATGTTAATCTAAATGGTAATTGATGGTGTTCAACAAATCCTTTTAATCCCCTTGCTGTGCCAATACCGCAAGGTCCATACCACATCATTTTTGGATGCCAATAATCTTTTTGAGGATGGTTTATTAATTTTTCTCTAACTGTATCTCTAGTTGATCCAAACTCGGTTTCCGGTTTTATGTTTAAACTTCTTTGCATTGTAAGATTTTGATTTAAATTTTTTGATGATAAATCTGAGTCAAGATTTTCAAAAGTTACTCCATCTCCAGTGATAGGTCCTGGCCACATTTCTTCGATTCCTAAAGATGGATTTATAGGCCAAAAACCTGCCTGTCTTATAAAGTCCATAATATCGATCAAGATATGAGAATTTATAATTTTTTCATTTTCTATTTGATGAACTTCACATATTCGTAAATGTATAGTTTTCCCATTCGATGGAACTCCTAACCAAGGATTGGCAAAGGTCCCCGTTAAATGACCAACTGTAGAAACATAAACTCTATTTTGAAAACTTCCTCCGATAATTAAATTATCTCTTCTTTCTAAGTCGGGAAAAGAATAAATTATAGGTTTCCAAAGGGTATTGATTATATCATCAATCCCTTTTAATTCATTTAATGGATGAAATGCATAGATCTCAGCATTTTCATGATATGCATTTTTAATATTATGGCTTAAATCATGAAGACTAGACTCAGAAATTTTATTTAATATATTTCTTATTTTTTTTTTATTTAAAATATTTTCTTTAGGATCTAAGTTTATAATTTTAATTCCACTTTCTATCGGGATCCCAGTATAAAAATTTTTAATTTCACTCAAGTTATATTGCCTCACCTATTATCATTAATAAATATTACTTTGATTAACTTTACAATTCGAATAATATTGAGGAATATGAAAATATTCAAATTCTAATTAATGACGCAGGATATTAATAATCGTTTGGTTAAGTTTACTGAGCTAGTTCCAAGTAAAATACCTTTTGTTGAAGGCAAACTAAAAGGACACCAAGATAGATTAAATTATTCTATTGTTGGTCCCGGTGTTAGTGAAGATACAAAACAAAATGTTAAGATAGCTGAGGAGCACGGATTTAATATTGGTGCTGTAAGTGCTGCACCAATGAATGGATCAGGGCTTCACAGTCACACGACAGCAGAAGTATTTTTAATATTTTCTGGCTCTTGGCGATTTTATTGGGGAGCAGAGGGAAAAGAAGGTGAAGTTATTTTAAACAAAGGTGATGTTGCTTCCTTTCCTACAAATATGTTTCGAGGATTTCAAAATGTTAGTGATGAAAATGCTTTAATATTTGTTGTCTTAGGAGAGAATGATCCAGGTGTTATTACTTGGACTCCAAAAGTTTTAGAAAAAGCTAAGGAGTCAGGAATGGTTTTACTTGATGATAATACATTAATAGATCTTGATAAAACTAAAATCCCCGAAGGCAAAGAAGCTTTAGAACCTATAAAAGAAAAAGATTTAGAAACTTATGATCATTATACATCTGAAGAAATTGAAAATTACGTTATACGTTATAAGGATAGAGATAAATATCTAAAAGATGACGAGCATTATGACTCTAATTCAATCTTAAACTATCTTGATCATTTTAATATCCACAATAAAGATTTTGATCCAAATATAGATCACAATACTGGTTTTGGCCTTACCATGTTAAAAGGAGTAAATGCTCACATTCATCCATACACTTTAAAAGAGTCTGAAGTTTATTTATGTTTAGATGGTGAGTGGGAGGTAACATGTAATGATCAGAAAACTGTAATTGGTCCAAACGACTCCTTCTCATCTCCACGAGGGTCAACTAGAAGTTTAAAAAATATTAGTAATCAAGAAGGAAGCATTTTTATTATTCGACAAAAAAATCTCTAAATATGAAGGGGTTTGATAAAAATTTTTTAGATCTTCCAGATTATATTATAAAAATCACTTACCAAATCTGGGAAAAGAAAGATGTTGAGTCAATTAGAGATTATTATGCTGAGGGAATTCCAGTTAGATCTCCTGATGGTGTAATATATGGACCTGATGTAGTTGTAAAAGCCACTTATGCTACCTTAAATGAATTTCCAGATAGACAGTTATTAGGAGAAGATGTCATCTGGATTGGCGATGAAGAACATGGATATTTATCTTCTCACCGAATTTTGTCAAAAGCTACACATTTAAATGATGGTATCTACGGAAAGGCAACTGGAAAAACTTTAAAGTATAGAGTTATCGCAGACTGCGCTTGTAAAAACAATCAAGTTTATGATGAATGGCTTGTAAGAGATCAGGGTGCTATTGTACGTCAGTTAAATATTGATCCTAAAAAACAAGCTGCAAACTTAATTGAATTTCAAGGTGGCAAAGATAAATGCTCAATACCTTTTAACAACAGTACTTCACATGAAATTAAATACCTACAAATACCTATATCGTCAAATAATACTGGAATTAACTATGCAAATATATTAAAAGAAATTTTTTATAACAATTTCAATATCATAGATAAGTCTTATGATAGATCTGTAAATCAAGAGCAGCCAGGAGGATTTAAAGCCTTAGGTGTAGATGAAGTAAAAAACTTTTGGATCTCACTAAGATCTACTTTTCCTGACTCTATTTTTAAAATTGAGCATATAAGCTATCTGGAAGAAAAAAATGAGTATAAAAAGGCGTCTGTTAGATGGTCACTAGAGGGAAAACACTCAGGCACTGGTCTCTTCTCTAATCCCAGTAATGCAAATGTGCACATAATGGGAATATCTCAAGCTGAATTTGGTCCTAAAGGTATAAAAAATGAGTGGGTATTATTTGACGAAACTATAATTTGGAAACAAATATTACTTCAAACAGGATAAGAATTGAAACCCTTAACTAAAACAGAAAATAAAATTATCGAATACATAAGAAATTATGACACTCCAACTATTTCTAATTCTCTAGAACTGTTAGACTCTTCACTAAGATCTAAAGGACATACTCAAAAAACTATGCATTGCTTAAATCCAAGATTAAAACCAATTATCGGTTTTGCTAAGACTGCTATTATCACATCGACAAAAAAGAAAAATACAAACATTATAAAAAACAGAGATAAATATTATGAATATATGTTTGATGGAAAGTTTCCAAAAATTTGTGTTATAGAAGATAAGGATAAGAGTAATACAATTGGAGCATGGTGGGGAGAATTGAATGCTTCAATACATTTAAATTTTGGTTTTAAGGGAGCTATAACTAATGGTGCTATGAGAGACCTACAAGAGATAGATAAAAAATTTCAAATACTTAGTGGTGAAATAAGGGTAGGTCATGGATACAATCAAATTCATAATATAAATTGTGAAGTGAATATTTTTAATATGAAAGTAAAGCCCTATGATCTTATACATGCAGACTTTCATGGTGCTGTGATAATAAAAAGAGAATATTTAAAAAAATTACCAAATTTAATTAAAAGAATGATAAACAAAGAAAAAATTATTTTTAATTTTTTAAAAAAGAATAAAAATTTTTCAAAAAAACAATTTGTTGAAAAATATAAAGAATTTTTAAATTCAAAATAGTATGGTATCTAAAATTCTTACTACACACGTTGGAAGTTTGCCAAGATCTAAACAATTATCGGAGTATTTATTTGCAAAAGATAAAGGTGAAAAAATTGATAATGAAAAATTTGAAAATATTTTAATTTCAAATGTTGATCAAATAGTAAAAAGACAATTAGAAGTTGGAATAGATTTTATAAGTGATGGTGAGATGAGTAAAATAAGTTATGCTACTTATATCAAAGACAGGATTGATGGTTTTTCAGGCGAGAGCGAAAGGAGAGCACCTGCAGATTTAGATGATTTTCCAGAGTACAAAGAAAAATTAGCTAATAGTGGAGGAACTCCAACTTATTCCAGACCTTGTTGCACAAAAGAACTTAAAATTAAAGATGAAAATTTATTATTGAACGATATTAATAATTTTAACAAATCATTAAAGAAATCGAACCACAAAAAAGCATTTATGAACTCAGCTTCTCCTGGTGTAATAAATGTATTTATGCCAAATAAATATTATAAAAATGAAGATGAATACCTCGATAAATTATCTATTATAATGTCAAAAGAATATGAACAAATTACAAATTCTAATATTCATGTTCAATTGGACTGTCCAGATTTAGCACTAGCAAGACATATGAATTTTAAGGATTTAACAGAGGAAGAATTTTTAAAACGAGCAGAAATGCAAATTGAATGCCTAAATAATGCTTTATCAAATGTTGATAGTGAAATGACTAGAATGCATATTTGTTGGGGCAATTATGAAGGTCCTCACACTCATGATATAGCTCTTGAAAAAATATTACCTATCATTTTAAAATCTAAAATAAAATATTTTTTAATTGAGTCATCAAATCCTCGTCATGCACATGAGTGGAAAGTTTTTGAAAAAATAAAATTACCAAAAGATAAAGTTTTGGTTCCCGGTGTAATAGACTCCACTTCAAATTTCATTGAACATCCCGAAGTAGTTGCAGAAAGATTAATAAAATATTCAACTGTTGTTCCAAAAGATCAATTAATGGCTGGTACTGATTGTGGTTTTAGTACTTTTGCTGGCTTTGGAAAAATTGATGAAAATATTTGTTATGAAAAACTTCATGCACTTGTAGAAGGTACAAAACTAGCATCAAAAGTTATCTAATTATTTAATTTTTTGTTTCTCTCAAGTAAATCAATACCAACACATTTTAAAAAATGTAAATGATCAATTAATATCCAATTTTCTGCAATTTTATCCTTATCTCTTCTATAAAGATCAACAACTCTCATTTCCCCAATCAGATCTGTGTTTTGAGTTAATCCCATGTAATTTCCCTTGGGTCTCATTTTTAAATTCGGCCAACCAAACCATCCACCAAAGTTTCCCTCAGAATTTTCAAGAACATGGCCAGAAAACTCAATAAATTCCAAATTTTCTTCAAATGGTCCAGTATGCCCCTTTAAATATCCATCATATGTATATGATGCACCAATACCTCCAGGACCCCACCATATCATATCGTCATGCCAGTCTTTTTCTAAATCTGAAACTGTTGTTCTCATTCCTTCACCAATTAATCTGTTTGCCATTCTCATCATAAGATCCAGTGTTTTATTTCCTTCTTCATCACTTTGTTTTTCAAAGTATAAACCATCATGAGTTTTTGGTCCGGGATTGAAACCAATCATTCCAGTTGAGTCTGGCACTACAGATAATTTTAAGTGTTGCATAAATTTCAAAATATCTAAAAAAAATGCACCTTCAGTAATTTTGTTATTTTCTACTTTGTAAAACTCGCAGTACCAAAGCATTACTGTTTTTTTTGTTGGCTCGATTCCAAAAAATGGATTATTAAAACTACCAAGTAGATGTCCCATATTTACAACCCATTTTGATGAATGGTTATCAACTAAGTTTGTTCCAGCATAAAAAATATCCATCCTTCTTTGTATTGGTTTAAAAGATTTTTTAATTGGAGACCAAAGATATTTGGCAATTTTATCAGCTCCTTCAAGTTCATTAAAAGGATGTGTACATTTCATATTAAAATTTTCAGATGTATATTTAGATATTATTTCAACTAAATTATTTTCATCTGCATTATCAATTGCATTTAAAAATTTTAATACTAATAATTTTTCTGTTTGAAAATCTGGCATAAATTTATTTATAATATAAAAAATAAAATAACAATATTCATTTTATAAAATATTATTGCTTTAAATTTTATTTAGTAGTATTTCTTGAATTGTACAATTTAAAAAATTTAATGAGAAATAAGTTAATAAAAGATATAAAACCAACTCCCTTAAAAGATCATCATATGCCTAAGAACTTTAATGTATCTCTTAAAGCCTATGGCGGAGGAGGTAATACTAAATCCTTAAACCCGAAACCTAAATCTCTATCTCCTCAATCAACAAAAGGTTTTGAGAGACAATATAGAAATATTATTGATTATATTGTTAGAATTACCTACACAATTTGGGAAGAAAAAAACATAGGTTATATTTATGATACCTACAGTCCAGAATGCCGTGTTTGGGACGAACTTGGACTACAATTTGGATCTGAAAAAATAGTATCTGACACAATTCATACGATTAATGCCTTTCCTGATATTAGATTATTTGCAGATGAGGTTATATGGGCTGGAGACGATAAAACTAGTTTTCATACTTCACACAGAACTATTATTACC
>CABZUC010000033.1 GCA_902528805.1 uncultured Alphaproteobacteria bacterium | reverse complement strand
AAGTTTTTTTGCTAAACCAAAAGAAGACATACCTTTTGATTGAGTTTGAGTAATAGAAATTACTTTTTTTGTCATTAAATCTTTAACTTTTGTTTTCTTATTAATTACAAAACGCACATCTCTGTTAGTTATTATACCTTGAAGTGTATTGTCTTTATCCACTACAGGAAATCCTGATATATTTTGTTCTTTCATTACACTTAAAACATCATCAATTGTATTATTTGGACTCATAGTAATAGGGTTATAAACAATGCCTGCTTCATATCTTTTCACTTTTTTCACTTCATAACTTTGTGTTTCAATATCAAAGTTTTTATGGATTACACCTAATCCACCATTTTGAGACATAGCAATAGCCATTTTTGACTCTGTAACTGTGTCCATAGCAGCTGAAATAATAGGAGTGTTTAAGACTATGTCTTTTGTAAGATTTGTAGATATATCAACGTCATTAGGGAGGATATTAGATATTTGGGGTTTTAATAAAACGTCATCAAACGTTAAATATTCTTTTGCTTGGGCCATGGCCAATACTAGATTTTTTTATATTAAAATCAAGGACTGAACTAAGAAAGTTTTCTTCCGTCATTAAGACCAGCGTCGTAATCTAAAGGATCGACATCATCTAAACATCCTAAATTTATACCCATACCATTTGGATCTGTTCTTCGATTATGATGAGTATAAATACCGCAATGTTTGCAAAAAAAATGCTCAGCTAAGTTTAAGTTGAACTGGTAAAGTGATAAATCTCTCTCTCCTTTTAAAAGTTTAAAGTTATCCTTTGGTACCATAATCATCTTTGCATTTTTTCTAATGCATATTGAGCAGTTACACTGCATAATTTTATCGAGATCAGACTCAATTTCAAATTCAATTGCCTTGCAATGACAAGAACCTTTATGATGCACTTCTATGTTCCATAAAAAAATTTTTTAATAAATTTTTAGTTTCACTTGCTGTTTCTAAGATTGCCATATGTCCAGACTCTTCAAGAACGATAGTCTTTGAGTCTTTTATTTTAGACGCTAATTCTAATCCAACTTTTTTAGGTGTCATTTTATCATGCTTACCAACAATACATAAAGTAGGATGCTTTATACTTTCTGCAGCTTTCAATCCATTTGTGTAAATATCACATGCATTAAAGTCTGTACCTAATGTTCCATTATTATTAGATGTCACTAATTGACCACCCATTCCTAAATGGCTTAAACCTGGAACAGGATGACCACCTTTATGTCCTAAAGGTCCATGAACCCAATCCATCATTAAATCTACAGCTTTTTTATCTTTATTTATTGCTAAATCTAGAAGCTCTGTATTCATTTTCATAGACATAGATCCATTTATTAAAGCCAGAAGTTCTAATTTATCAGGATGTCTTTGAGCAAATTCTAAACCAACTAAACATCCTTGTGAATGACCGACATAAGAAGTCTTCTCTATACCTAAAGAAGTTATTAGATCAGCAATCCAATCAGCCATTTCCTCAATTGTTTTTAAAGCAGGACCTTCGGAGTCTCCATGACCTGGTAAATCAACAGCTATCGTATTGTATCCGTGAAAAGCAAAATACCGTGTTTGAAGAACCCAAGTAACATGAGTCAAACCACTTCCATGAACAAATACAATAGTTGGTTGTTTTTTATCTATCTCTCTTCCACTAGAAGTATAATAAGCATCTTTGTCGTTTATCTTAATCTTCATTTAGAAGCAACAAGTCTTGGTCTTTGTGATGCTTTAAAACCCATATCAAAGTCAGTCATAATATCTTCCATATCCTCTAGTCCAACTGAAAATCTAATCATATCCTCTGTTAAACCAGCCAACTCTAATGATTTCTTATCCATTTGAGAGTGTGTTGCGGATGCAGGATGAATAACCAGAGATTTTGCATCACCAACATTGGCAAGATGAGAGGTTAGCTTCAAGGCATTTATAAATGCATGACCTGCCTCTTTTCCACCCTTAATACCAAATGCAATCATAGAACCGGCTCCTTTTGGCATTAACTTTGAAGCTACTTTGTGATCTGGATGATCAGGCAAGCTTGGATGATTAACCCATGATACGTTCTCATTGTTTGTTAAGTAATCAAGCATAATTTGAGTATTGGATAAATGTTTTTCCATTCTTACTGATAAAGTTTCAATACCTATTAAAATATTAAAAGCATTTGTTGGACTCATACATGGTCCAAAATCTCTCATTCCTTCAGCTCTAGCTCTCATTGTAAAAGCAGCGGGTCCAAATTCCTCCGCAAAAGATAAACCATGATATCCTTCATATGGTTCAGTCATTGTTGGAAATTTATTACCTTTAGTCCAATCAAAATCACCCTTTTCAACAATAATACCCCCCATTGAAGTTCCATGACCAGCCATCCACTTTGTGAGTGAGTGAGTTATAATATCTGCACCTAAATCAAATAAATTACATAAGTATGGGGTATTAAATGTCCCATCAACCATGAGAGGTATATTTGCTTCCTTTGCAATTTTAGAAATTTCAGGTAAGTCCATTATTTCAATACCGGGGTTTCCTATAAGTTCTCCCCAAATACATTTTGTATTTGGTTGGATGGCATTTTTAAAACCCTCTGTGTCTCTTGGTTTTACAAATGTTGTATCTATGCCAAATCTTTTTAAAGTTAATCTTAATAAATTAAATGATCCTCCATAAAGCTGTGAAGAGGAGACCACATGATCACCTGCACTACAAACGTTTAAAATAGCTAGAGTCATAGCACTCATTCCTGACGCAGTTGCTAAAGCAGCTGAACCACCCTCAAGTGCAGCAACTCTCTCTTCAAGTACTGAGATAGTAGGATTTGATATTCTACTGTAAATATGTCCACCCTCTTCAAGATTGAACAATGCAGCAGCATGATCCGCGTCTTGAAATAGATAAGAGGTTGTTTGATAAATAGGAACAGCACGTGAGCCAAAATTTTTATCTGGCTGATGCCCACTATGTAAAGTTTTAGTGTTAAATTTGTATGTTTTAGGATCTGTCATGATATTCAAAACATATCATATATTTATATATGAAAGTAATAGAAAAAAAGTCTCAGATAACCTGATTATGAATAAATTACATGTCTTTATTAATAGTTTGTAATCCACATAGTTTGATAAGCTTTAAGAGTAATTGTAGATTTAATATCAATAATTATTTCATTAGAAATTAAATCCCACCACTCATTAGAGGAAATTAAATTTAGTTCTGATAAATCTAAATATTGAAAAACATTAGTAACGTTACTGACACAAAAAATAGATTGTCTTTTATCGTGGCTTTGTCTCCAAAAGCCAAAAAAGTTTTTTCCCAAATTAAATGTAAATTGAGTGGCGTTCGGGTGAAAAGCTGGTTGATCTTTTCTAATATCGATTAATTTTGATAACTCACTGTAGATCTGATTATTTAAGGAGTCTTTGTCACTTAATAGTTTATCAATTTCATCAAACTTCCATGATCTTCTATTGATAGATCTCTTGTTATTTGTCTTCTCAACTTGTTTATAATCATTTGTAGATCCAACGAGACTGTGTATATAAATAGCTGGTATTCCCTCAATACCTAACATCATTGAATGACAACATATAAATCTTTCTAACTGCATGTGATCAGTTCCAAAAAAAGTACCTTTAAGAGCATCAAGCAGGGAAATGTTTATTTCATAGACAGACTCTGTGTTATCAACTTTTTTTCTTTTAGTGGTCTGACCGCCAAAGTCAGTCATGATATCTACTAATGTGTCTCTTTCTTTGTCAGTTAAAATACCTTCTGTAGGTCTAAGACCAATTCCATCATGTGAAGCTATAAAATTAAAATAAGAGGTATTATCTTTTGCAGGAGGCATGCCCATTGACCACTTTCTAATAGCTGTACTGTCACCCATTACCAAAGTCCATAGCAACAAAGGAGGTAAAGCAAAGTTATATATTGCATTAGCCTCATCATTTTCTCCAAAATAACTAAGATTTTCTAAATTTGGTAAATTCGTTTCAGTGATAAGAAGAGTATTTTTACTATATGCATTTAAAAGAGTCCTAATGAGTTTAACAACTTCATGTGTTTGAGGTAAGTTTAAACAATTAGTTCCATATTCTTTCCACAGAAAAGCAATAGCATCTAATCGAAATACTCTAATACCATTTTTTAAATATAAATGGATTAATTTGATAAAAAAGAAAAGAACCTTGGGGTTTTTGAAATTAAAATCTACCTGGTCATGGCTAAATGTACACCACAAATAAAAAGTCTCATCATTGATTGCATACTCTTTAAAAAGATCTGAACTCCTTGGACGTACAACACTCTCATATCCCTCTTGTACATTTTTCAGTTTGATAAAAAAATTTTGTGTATCTTCTTTATTTTCAATAAAGTTTTTAAAATATTTACTTTTTATAGAGGCATGATTTATAACTATGTCGCTCATAACTCTAAAATCTTTTGACAATGATTTCATATCTTGCCAGTTACCTAAATCAGGTCTTACAATTTCATAATCTGTTATAGAAAATCCATCATCAGAGCTATATGGGAAAAAGGGTAGAATATGAACATTATTAAAGTGTTTCTTACAATATTTATTTAAAAATTTAGATAGTGCTTTTAGTTTATTATCAAAGGTTTCAACAATAGAGTCACCATATGATATTAAAAAAATATCTTTTTGTGACCAATTAGGTTCAGTAATACCCTGATCTTTGTTTTCAAATAAATCTAAAACCTTATTAATTAACTTTAAGATCTCATTTTGATCTAAGATATCTTTATAAATAATTTGAAAATGGATATTTAAATTATTTTTTAATTCTTCTCTCAACTTATACGTTATCTTCTTTTACAGCTTTATTAAAATTATCTAAAATTGTTGGGTCTGCACTGTCAATTCTTCTCCATGTTGGGATGTTAGGATTTTCACTTGGAGACTCTAAAAAAATCTTACCTGCTTCAATAATATTTTGTGCAAACAACTCAACCATTTCCTCTTCTTTATGAACATCAAAGTCCAAACCATTCATTTCAGCATCTGTTTTGTATATCTGAACCATATCAAGAGCCATACGAAAATATGTAGCTTTTAATGAACGAAATTTTTCATGAGAAAATACCTGACCTTGTGTGGCCAGTTTTCTAAAAATAGCTTTAGATATATCAATGCTCATTTTAGATAAACCTTTTTGTCTATTATTTTTTGAAACTTCTTGGTGTTTATGCTCATAGGTTTCTGCTAAATCAACTTGGCAAATACGATTATTAGCAAAGTTTCTATACATTTCAGACAGTATACCAACCTCTAAGCCCCAATCATGAGGAACTCTGATATCATTTAAAAGATCATACTTAAATGAGAATTCACCAGCTAAAGGATATTTGAATATATCTAGAAAGTTAAGATATTCATTATAACCAACCATTTTTTGTAAAGATTTTACTAAAGGTGTTACTAGTAATCTTGTAACTCTGCCGTTCATTTTTCCTTGAGCTACGCGGGGGTAAAAACCTTTGCAAAAATCAAAAGAAAACTTTGGATTTGCAACTGGATAAAATAACTTTGCTAATAAATTTTTATCATAAGTAACAATATCACAATCGTGCATAGCTACTGTTCCAGAGTCTTTTAAAGAAATTACAAAACCCATGCAGTACCATATATTTCTGCCCTTGCCTTTTTCTAATGGAGATAAGTCTAAATTGGACAAGGCTTGATCTATTTTTTTTAATCTTGGGCCATCATTCCAAAGAATATAAGTTTTTTGTGGAAGGACTGAAAAAAACTTTTTAGCTTTTACAAATTCATTTTTGTTTGCTTGATCTAAACCGATAACTACATTTTTAATATATTTTACTTTCCTTAAAGTATTAACAATATAAGTCAAAGCTGGTTTTTCTAATTCAGAAAAAAGAGAGGGTAAAATTAGAGTCATAGGAAATGTTTTTGAAAAAGATAAAAGATCTTTTTCAATTTGTTCAATTTTTTTTGTATTAAAATTATGAAGTGTTGCTATGACACCATTTTGATGAAAATCAGGCATGTTTAAAAAATTTTATTCTCCAATGTATTGTTCAATTTATATAGGACTTGACTCCAACCGTCAGGTGCAAACTGTGATGACTTGAATATATTTTTTTTATTTGTACGCAACTTAGGGAAAAATCCAGATGGATTTTTTATAAGACATGGGTAGCTAGCAGAATTTAACATATCAATATCATTTTTACTGTCGCCAAGAGCTATAGTATTTTTAGAGTATGTACCATAAAATTGATTATCATATATATGAGATATTAACTTTTTAGCTATTCTTTTGTTGCATACAGATGAAACTTGCATAAATCTACTTCCTTGTATTAATACTCCCTGTTTTTCAAATTTAAGCTCATTTTTAAATTTTTTTAAATTTACCAAGCTATCTTCCCAAAGAATAATTTGACTAGCCTCTCTATTTAACATCTTACTAGTATTATCTAAGTTTGTGTATTTTTTTAAAATCTTAGACGGAAGATCTTGGGCTATTAGAAGTTTAAATTTTTTTTGTTTTTTTAATAAAAATTGATGCCAATTCTTAGAGGATAATTTTGCAATTCTAATTTTCCAATATTTACCGTAATCAGATGAGTTCTTAACTTTCTTGAAACGATTTTTTGGAAAATATAAAAGTGCCCCATTCTCTGTACTAAAAGGCATATTGGTTAAATTTAATTTTTTTAATAAATTTATAGACTCACTAAATGTCTTACTTGTATTAAAAATAACATCATTTTCATTATTGATAATACTAGTAATAGTTTTTTTGTTATTACCATAGGAGTAATTTTCATGATCTAATAAAGTTCCATCGAGATCAGTGAAGATTAGATATTTTTTCATTTATATAATATCTTTTTAGTTTTTT
>CABZUC010000032.1 GCA_902528805.1 uncultured Alphaproteobacteria bacterium | reverse complement strand
CTTTAGATCCTGATATAATTATCGCATCTTGTTCCGCATTCAACGAACAAGGCTATAGAGTAGGTTACGGTGGAGGTTTTTTTGACAGAACAATTGAAGAATTAAAAAAAAAAGGAAATTTAAAAACTATTTTAGCTGCCTTTGAAATTCAAAAAACTAATTTTAATTTTCAAGAAAGTTTTGACCAAAAAGTTGATTACATTTGCTCAGAGCAGAGAGTCTATTCCTTATGAATTTTTTAGTTATAGGAGATGTTGTAGGAAGATCAGGTAGAACAGCTCTCAAAGAAAATTTAAAAAAAATACAAGATCAATTTAACATTGATTTTACTATTGTGAATGCTGAAAATTCAGCAGGTGGTTACGGGCTTACAGGAAAAATATATGAGGATCTCATAAGCTGGGGAGCTGATGCTATTACTCTAGGAAATCATGCCTGGAAACAAAAAGAGATCATTGACTATATGGAGAGTAATCCAAATCACAGTATTGTAAGACCTTTGAATTTTGAAGCTGGTTCACCAGGTAAAGGATATAAAATTTTTACTCATGAAAATGGTAATAGAATATTAGTAAGCCAAATTCATGGTCAAACATTTATCGATCTTCCTTTAGATAATCCTTTTAATTCTATTGACACGCAGCTCTTATCTATAATTAATGACCATAATATTGATTTTTCATTTTTAGAGGTCCACGCAGAGGTTACTTCTGAAAAAAATGGTATAGCTCAAAATTATGATGGAAAATTTACTGCGATATATGGAACGCATGTTCATATCCCAACCTCAGACGCAAGAGTATTGGAAAAGGGTACTTGTTTTCAAACAGATATTGGCATGACAGGTGATTATAATTCTGTTATTGGTATGAAAAAAGAAAATGCCATTAAAAGAATGAGAACAGGATCTAATGCGCACAGGCTTGAACCGGCCGAAGGAATTGCAACTATTTCTGGAGCAATAATCACTACCAATGAAGAAAAGAAAAATTCCATTCAATCTATTCAAATAGGTGGTGTTTTGGATAGTAATTTATTATCTTAGATCATGGCAGGGCATTCCAAATTTAAAAATATCCAATATCGTAAGGGTGCTCAGGATAAAAAAAGAGCAAAACAATTTGCAAAAATAGGAAGAGAAATTCAAATAGCTGTGAAAATAGGAGGAACAGACCCAGAGTCTAATCCAAGATTAAGACTAGCTATAACTAATGCTCGAAGTGTGAACATGCCTAAGGACAATGTAGATAGAGCAATTAATAAAAATAATACTGATAATGCGGATTACTCAGAAGTACGTTACGAAGGGTATGGTCCTTTTGGAACAGCTTTTATAGTTGAGGCTTTAACAGATAATAAAAATAGAACAGCCTCTGAAATAAGATCTATTTTTTCTAAAAATGGAGGAAATTTAGGGGAGACAGGAAGTGTAAGTTTTAATTTTAATAAAGTAGGAGAAATACAAGTAAAAAAAGAAATTGATGATGGTGTATTAGAAGACTTACTTGACCATGGATTAGAGGACTACAACACAGAGGATGACGCAACATATATTTATTGTTCTTATGAGACATTAGCATCATTGGAGAAAATAATGCGAGAAAAAAAATTTGAAATTGAAAGTGCTAATATTATTTGGAAGCCAAATTTGACTGTAAATATTGAAAAAGAAGAAGAGCTAACAAAACTAGTCAAATTAAATGACGAATTAGAGGATAATGATGATGTTCAAAATTGCTTTTCAAATCTAGATTTTGACTCTAGTTTGTTAGAGGTTACTAATGCCTGATAAAGCATGGAAGAATAGAGAGAGACTTGTTGCAAAGTTTTTTGGGGGTTTGAGAAACGCTCTAAGCGGGATTAATTCAAAAGTTACTCATGCAGACGTAGTTCATGATAATTTATTTATAGAGTGTAAGTTAAGAGCTAAGCATTCAGCAATTAAATTATGGGATGATACAAAATCTTTCGCTGATAAGGAAAAAAAAACCCCAGTAATTGCATTATGCGAAAAAAATAGACCTGGTTTTTGGATAATGGTACATTCAGATGATTTCGATAAGGTTTCCAAAGAGCTGAAAAACAAAAAAATAATTGAAGAAGAGTAATTTATGGAAGAAGTAGTTAACTTAGCCGCCCTTGAGGGTACTGTAGATTTCTCAATGATGGGAATGTTTCTCAAATCTGATTGGGTCGTAAAATTTGTAATCATATTGTTAGTGATTTTTTCAATTCAATCTTGGAAGACAATTATTCAAAAAATTCTCCTAATAAATAAAATTAAGAAAATATCCAAAAAATTTGAAAATCATTTTTGGTCCGGGGTATCTTTGGATGAGCTTTACCAACAAATTGATGATTTCGATCAAGAAAGCTTTTCAAATATTTTTAGAAATATTATGAATGAGTATGAAAAATCTCGAATGCAAAAAAATAAAGTCGACTCTGCTTTCATTCAAAGACTTTACACATCTCTTGATTTAAGTATTGCTATTGAAGATACAAATTTAAATAAGGGGCTGTCATTTTTGGCTTCTTCTGGATCTGTCGCACCTTTTATAGGTTTATTTGGAACAGTTTGGGGAATCATGAATAGTTTTCAAGCAATAGCAATTGCTCAAAATACTAACCTTGCAGTAGTAGCACCAGGTATTGCAGAAGCTTTATTTGTGACTGCTTTAGGTCTTTTTGTGGCAATTCCTTCAACTGCCTACTACAATCTGATAACTTCAAAAATTGATAACTATTTGTCAGAAGCTGAAAGTTTTGGAAAGGATTTAGTAAATATAATTTCACGCCAAGTCAAATAAGGATATGAGAAAAAAACATCGACCTGTTTCAAGTATAAATGTCACCCCTATGGTTGATGTGATGTTGGTTTTATTAATTGTATTTATGGTTACCGCCCCTCTTCTTACAGTGGGGGTTCCTGTAAACTTACCAAAAGTTGAGGCTAATTCTTTAGATGCACAAAAGGAGCCTCTAGAAATTTCAATTAATGAAAATAATGATATTTATTTAGGTGAGGAACTTATACCTTTTGAAGAGTTAATACTAAAAGTAAAAACTATTGCTGGCTCTAACACTGATATAAGAATTTTTTTAAGAGCTGATACCACAATTAATTATGGAGAAGTGATGAAGGTTCTTGGTGCTCTGAACACATCAGGTTTTTTAAAAATTGCTCTCGTTACGAAAAAACCAAGTTAGTTGTCTACTATTACACTATTTAATCCTTTCAGAAATTTAATCTTATTCATTGAAAATTTTAGTTATAAAAAAAGTGATTTTTATTTCCAAATATTTTCTTTTCTATTACATCTTTTAATTTTGATACCGATGATAAATTTTACTTTTGAAAAAAAAATCAGCGATATTCCAATGATTTTACCTATCGAAATGTTCATTATTGAAGAAGAGACAGCTGCACCTGAATTTGTTGAGGAGATAAATGAAATTGTCCCAACATTTCAAGAAGAGGCTCCAAAGCAGAATGAAACTAAGGCTATTGAACCAGAGTTAAAAGAAATAACATCACAAGAACCAATTGATCAAATAATTCAGGACACTAATGAAGAAGTATTGATTGATAACTCTGCAGACAAAACAAATGAATTTATAATTGATGAGAAAGTAAAACCTGAAATTAAAAAACCAGAAGAGGAGACACCACCGCCAATCGAAAATGATTTTGAGATTAAATTAAAACAAAAACCTGAACCTAAAGAAATACTAGAACCCAAAAAAGATATTGAGATTGTTGTAAAGAAAAAACCTGTAAAGAAAACTTTCAATGTTAGTACTGTTCTTAAAGACTTAGAAAATCAGAACAAAGAATTCAAAAAAGAACAAGAAGCATCTGAAGTCAAACAAGAGGAAGTTTTCACAGAAAAAGTTGGACCAACGATGACTATTTCAGAAATTGATTTATTAAGGCAACAATTACATGGCTGTTTAAATCTTAATATTGGTGTTGCTAATTTAAAAGAAATAAAACCTGTCATTTACATTGAAGTTAACCCTGATCGAACAGTAAAAAGTTCTAAAGTAGTCAATAAAGAAAAATTGAATGATCCATCATTTAGAACTGCTGCTGAAGCTGCAATGAGAGCAGTGAATAATCCAGATTGTAGTCCTCTTTTATTACCTGAAGATAAATATGAACAGTGGAAAGAAATTAATTTTACTTTTGATTTCAGCTGGATGTTTGATTAATAAAAAATTAAGATATAAATTGCATAATCGATCAGAAATATTCTTATGATTAAAAAAATTCTATTAATCTTGTTTTTTTCAATAAATGCAAACGCTGCTCTAGAGGTGACAATTGCACAAGGAAAAGTTGAACCCACTCCCATAGCTATAACTCAGATATTTGGTGCAGACTCAGACACTGCTAGATATGGGAATACGCTAAGGCAAATCATTAACAATAATCTCACAAATTCAGGTCTTTTTTACACAGTTAATGAAGATCTTTATATTCAATCCGATAATTTAGTTGAAAAAGTTCCACGCTTTGAGGACTGGAAATTAATCAAAGCACAGTTTCTATTAAGCGCAGATGTTAGTAAAACTGATAAAGGGATTAGACTACGAATGAGGCTTTATGATGTCTTTAACGCAAAAGAGATAGAAAAATTGCAACTTTCAATACCTGATGAAAATTTAATAAGAAGAGTAGGTCATACTGTAAGTGACATCGTTTACGAAAGAATAACAGGTGAGACTGGTTATTTTGATACAAGAATTGTTTATGTTTCAGAAATTGGTCCACTAGATCAGAGAGTAAAAAGATTAGCAATCATGGATCAAGATGGACATTTGGATAGTCATCAATTTTTAACAGACGGAAAAAATTTAGTTTTAACTCCTCGTTTTGCACCAAATAATCAAATAGTTACCTACATGGAGTACAAAAATAATCTTCCAAGAGTTTATATTTACAATCTTAAAACTGGTGAAAGGGAAATTGTTGGAGACTTTCCTGGAATGACTTTTGCACCAAGATTTTCACCAGATAGTCAAAGTGTAGTGATGTCTTTTTCAGATCCTAATAATGCTGCAAATTCTGAGATCTATTTAATGGATTTAAACACGCGATCTCGCTTAAGATTGACAAATGACTCTGGAATTGACACATCTCCCTCTTTTTCTCCCAATGGAGAAAAAATTGTTTTTAACTCTGATCGTGGAGGGAGTCCCCAATTATTTATTATGGATAAGAACGGAGATAATATTAAAAGAATTTCAAAAGGTAGAGGTGTTTATGGTAATCCAGTATGGTCTCCTAGAGGGGACTTGATAGCTTTTACTAAGTTAACCCAAGGTAATTTCCACATAGGAGTCATGGATACAAATGGAAACAATGAAAGAGTAATAGTCAGGGATTTTTCTCTAGAGTCTCCAGCGTGGTCTCCAAATGGAAGGTATTTAATATTTCACAGACAAAAAAGGTCAAATCTTGATGGAACAGGTGGAGAAGTATCAATACATTTTATAGACATAACTGGATATAACGAAAGGGTCATTCCTACTCCACTAGATGGAAGCGACCCAGCTTGGTCACCTTTATTATAAAAATTCATTAAAAATCAACAAATTTAAGTAAAAATTTAATAAGAATTGTCTTGATTTCCAAAAAATTCAGTGTTTATTTAGCTAAACTATAGTAAGAATATACTTACGCGGAGATTTATAATAATGTTAAAAAAATTGTTTATGCTTATTGTTGCGGGTTTTTTCCTTGCTTCATGTGCTGCCACTAAGACAGAAGAAGGTGGAAACGTTGATGCAGCTTCAACTAGCGCAAGTTCATCCTCTGGAGGTGAAATTACAGCTGGTACTCAAGAAGATTTGATTGTTAATGTAGGCGATAGAGTGTTTTTTGAATTTGATAGTTCAGAACTCACTGTTGATGCTCAAGCAACGCTTGATGCTCAAGCAGCTTGGTTAATGCAGTACCCTGACACTAACATAACTGTTGAAGGTCATGCAGACGAAAGAGGTACCCGTGAGTACAACTTAGCTTTAGGAGATAAAAGAGCATTTTCTGTTTACTCTTATCTCGCTCAGGCAGGAATTGACACCAATAGAATGGAATATGTAAGTTGGGGAAAAGAAAGACCAGATGTTATTGGGTCTGATGAAACTGCTTACAGTCAAAATAGACGCGGCGTTACAATAGTAAGTAATTAATAAAAATTTCATTAAGGTGTTCTTTTTTTGAAAGAGCACCTAAAACATTTATGAAAAAAATAAACAAAATATTGGTTATTTTTTTTCTTCTCTTTATTACCAATCACGCACAATCTGAAAAACACAATCAAGTATCAGTAGAATTAGACAGAATTAAAAATGATATTATTGATCTGCAAAAGTTTGTTTACAAAAATGACTCATCATTAAATAATTCTAATGACTCAAACGACAATATTGAATTAGATGAATTAAAAATACTAATTAACGATATTTCAAAGAGTATAAATTCATTGGAAAAACAAATTTTGGATATTAAAGATGATGTCAGTAATTTGTACTCTTTATACACATCATCAAATGTTGATGAAAAAAAAATTATCAGTATATCTGATCAACTCAATATAGAAGAAAGTTCCTCAAATATCGTGGAGAACTCAGAAGATGATCAGTTATTAGGTCAAATTAGTCTTTCTGAACTTGAGAAAGATAAAGTAAAAACTCCTGACAATTCTAGTGTAGAGGTTGAAGAAAAAACTTCCTCGTTAAGTATTGAAAAAGAGGAATTAGATGTAATAGAGATAAAATCTATATCAGAAGTTAATATTTCTATGCTAAATGATTTGGATCAATTAATAAAAGATAGAGAAATAGAGCTAAATAAGCCGATAATAAACGTCGAAGAAGAACTAAAAAATGCTAAAACAAGTTTCGCAAGTCTGAATAACATGTCTGCTATTGAGAGTCTGCTCCTAATAGTCAATTCAGACACAGATCAAAAAGAATATTTGGCTGAAACTTATTATCTTCTTGGTAGAACTTATTTTATGGAGAATGAGATAATTGAAGCTGTAAAATATTTTGGTATTAGACATAGAGATTTCTCTTCATTTCCAAAATTTAAGTCTGAAAACTATTTTTGGCTAGGAAAGTCACTATTTAGTATTGGTGATCAAGAAAACGGCTGTTTAATTATGGAAGATCTAATTTTTTCAAATACTTACATTGATAGCAAAGAAGTCATTGATTCAGCAAAATCTCTTCAAACCGACAAAGACTGTGGTTTGATTATTGATTA
>CABZUC010000031.1 GCA_902528805.1 uncultured Alphaproteobacteria bacterium | reverse complement strand
ATTGATGAAATAAATATAAATGGGATTAATTTTGTTTCTCAAGTAATAGATAACTTACCCCCCAAAGAATTAAGATCAATTTTTGACAAATTTAAATCAGAGAAATCTAAATCAATATTAGCTTGCATCACAATCAATGATGATAAAGTCTCTATTGTTGTCGGATTAACTCATGACTTAATCGATCTTTATGATGCAAGAACATTAATAAAAAGTACCTTTGATATACTTGGCTCAAAAGGTGGAGGTGGAAGAGTCGACTTTGCACAAGCTGGTGGTAATAAAAAAGATCAAGTAAATCAGGCTTTTTTAAGTATTAAAAACCAAATTTAATTCAATTTAGTTTGAAGATTTTTATCTAGGCAGTTCAAAAAGTCCTCAGTATTCATCCAAGGAGAGTTTTTATCAACAAGCATAGCCAGGTCCTTAGTCATCTGACCAGACTCAACCGTTTCGATACAAGTTTGTTCGAGAGATTTGGAAAATTTAATTAGTTCATCATTGCCATCAAATTCTCCTCTAAAGTTAAGCCCTTTTGTCCACGCAAAAATAGATGCTATTGGATTTGTAGAGGTTTTCTCTCCTTTTTGATGGAGTCTATAGTGTCTAGTAACTGTTCCATGGGCAGCTTCAGCTTCAATAGTTTTACCATCGGGTGTCATTAATACACTAGACATCATGCCTAGAGAACCAAACCCTTGTGCCACAGCATCTGACTGAACATCCCCATCATAATTTTTACATGCCCAAATAAATTTTCCAGACCATTTCATTGAAGACGCAACTAAATCATCAATAAGACGATGCTCGTAGACAATCTTGTTATTTTCAAAATCAGATACAAATTCATTCTGAAAAATTTCATTAAAGATCTCTTTAAATCTTCCATCATATTTTTTTAAAATTGTATCTTTTGTAGATAAATAAACAGGCCATTTTAATTTGAGCCCATAATTAAAACAAGCTCTTGCAAATCCTCTTATCGATTCATCTACATTATACATAGAGAGTGCTACGCCTTGATTTGAAAATTGAAAAACTTCTTTTTCTTCTATTTTTCCATCATCATCCACAAACTTCATAAAAAGTTTACCTGGTTTATCTATTTTCATTTCTGTAGCCTTATATTGATCACCAAAGGCATGTCTTCCTACAACAATAGGGTGGTCCCAGGTTCTTACAATTCTTGGAATATTCTTACAAATAATAGGTTGTCGAAAAACAGTGCCATCTAAAATGTTTCTTATTGTTCCATTTGGCGAGCGCCACATTTTTTTAAGATTAAACTCTGATATTCTATTATCATCTGGAGTAATAGTTGCACATTTTATACCAACACCGTGCTTTTTTATTGCATTCGCTGCTTCAACTGTAATTTCATCATTTGTTTCATCTCTTTTTTGAACTGATAAATCATAATATTTAAGGTCAATATCTAAATAAGGAAGTATGAGTTTTTGTTTAATAAAATCCCATATAATTCTTGTCATTTCATCGCCATCAAGTTCGACAACTGGATTTTTTACAGAAATTTTTGCCATTTATATAGAGACATTGACTGTATAACAGATTAAATTAATAAAAAAAATCTATTTTATTGATCAAATTATGCATTTCAGATATTAATTCCATCTTATGTACTTCAGGTTTCACAAAGAGATTTCTGCCGCACTCATTATACTGTTTTTGTTGGTAATTTTTTTTTATTTTATTTATAAACCTCTATTTTTAATTTTCTTAATATTATTAATTTTTACTTTCTATTTTTTTAGAGACCCTGAAAGGGTTATTCCCTTAGGCGAAGATATCTTGGTGAGCCCAGCTGATGGCTTAATTACAAATATTACTGAATTTAAAGAAGGAAAAAAAAATTATACTAAAGTTTCAATCTTTCTTAGTGTTTTCAATGTGCATATACAAAGATTACCAGTCTCAGGAGAAATTACAAAAATAGATTATATTGAAGGTAAATTTATTAATGCAACACTCGATAAAGCTAGCGAAGATAATGAAAGATTAAGACTAACACTTAAGTCAGGCTCTGATAATATATATGTCACACAAATAGCTGGCTTAATAGCTAGAAGAATAATCTGTTATCTAAAAGTAAATGAGAAAGTAAATCAAGGTGATAGATATGGGATTATTAAATTTGGAAGTAGGGTTGATATTGAATTTCCAAATTCCTATAACTTAATGGTTAATGTAGGACAACAATGTATTGGTGGTGAAACTATTATTGCTAGAGAACTTAAAAATAATAAAAATATTCAATCTAGAGAATATAAAAAGATCTAGTTACTTAGATGGCCGAACACCCGCTTACTAAATTTATACCTAATTTAATTACATTGATGTCACTCATTGCAGGTATTTCATCAATAAAGTTTTCAATTCAAACTAATTGGAAACTTGCAGTCTTAATGATAATGCTAGCTGCCTTTTTTGATTTTTTTGATGGATGGATGGCTAGAAAATTAAAAAAATCCTCTCAGTTTGGAGCTGAGTTGGACTCTTTATCAGATTTCATAAGCTTTGGATTAGCTCCATCCTTATTAATTAACTTATGTTTTACACATGAGTTAGGCAGAATTGGTTGGGTTTTAAGTTTATTTTATATAGTTTGCGCAGCATTAAGGTTAGCTCGTTTCAATATCGAAAATATGAAAGAGCAAAGTAAAGTATTTTATGGGATACCCTCTCCAGCTGCTGCAGGGGTAATAATGATTCCTTTGTACTATAATTTTATCGACCAAGTCCAATTTACAATCAACTATCCTTTAATTTGTGCCATATTAACAACTTTTGCTGGGGTTATGATGATTAGCAGAGTTCCTACACCTTCTGTTAAAAATTTAAAAGTTAAAACACTATATTTTAGACTTATGATAATTTCTGTTGTTATAGTTTTAATATTTTTAATCAGTTATTTTTGGCAAACAACACTTTTGGTCGCCATTGCATATTTACTAATTTCCTTATTAAGCTTAGTTACTTACTTTTTTACTTTTTTTAGAAGATCTACCTAGATACTTAGATTTAAGCATTAATGCTGATGGTGTTACAAGTAAAGTTAAAAGAGTTGAAAAAAGAAGACCAAAAACAATTGCTCTTGATAAATCTACCCACCATTGAGTATCAGGAGAGTTATAGCTATAATCTAAATTTACAAAATCAATATTAAGTTTTAAAGCCATAGGGAGTAAGCCAAGAACAGTTGTAGTTGTTGTTAATAAAACTGGTCTTAATCTTTGTGCCCCAGTCATTAAAACGGCATCCTTGGCATCTTTTGTTTTTTTCATTAGTCGATCAAATGTATCTATTAGAACGATGTTATTATTAACGACAATTCCCGCTAAAGAGATAACACCAATACCACTCATAACAATTCCAAATGGTTGTTTTGTAATTAACAAACCTAAAACAACACCAACTGTAGACATTATAACAGCAAATAATATTAAAAGTGTGCTACTGAAACTATTAAATTGAGTTAAAAGTATTAAACCCATTAAAAATACTGCAATGAGAAATGCTTTTTGAAGAAACTCACTTGACTTTTTTTGACTTTCGTCCTCTCCCTTAAATTCTATCTTTACTCTTGGGTCAATATTTGCCGAATTAAATTCGGGTATCTCCAATCCAAAGCTATTTGGAATATCAAATTTTTCTATGCCAAGCCAATGTTTAATCAATCTTACATATGCATCTGTTTGGTAAAATCTAGTAACATCTGATTTAATTGACTCAATTCTGTTTTGTTCAACTCGAGTTAAATTCCCTGTCTCTTGATTAGTTTCAATTTTAGTAAAATTCGAAATTGGTACATAGCCTGAAGTCGTTGGTATCTTTATATTGTCTAATTGATCAATAGTTCTCTGTTCTTTTGGCAATCGAAGATATATTGGAATAGATTCATCACTATCATCGGGTCTAAATTCGCTTAACTTAAGCCCACTTGTAAGAAGCTTTATTGTATTACCTATTATAGATATACTCGCTCCATATTTAGCAGCTTCTTCTCTATTAACATAAAGTTCGTACTCAATACTAGGAGAAGGTAAAGATGTCTCAAGATCTTTTAGTCCAGAAATACCAGATAAATATTTTTCAATTTTTTTTAGTTCTTTTATAGTAATTTTAGGATCCAAAGAGGTTAAATTAATTTCAATTGGTTTTCCACTTGGAGGACCAGCTCTTTCAGTTCTTGTCTCAACTTTTATTCCAGCAATAGAAGATGTTTCTTTTCTTATCTCAGAAATTATAGTTTCTGCTTTTCTTCTTTTATCCCAATCTTTAAATTCAACATCAATAAAACCAATTATATCAGGGGAACTTTCTTGTCTATTTTCAACATTTCCTGAGGTGGTATAAATTGAGTCAAATTCATTATTTGTTTTTTGTAATTTTAATACTTGCTGTTCTACTTTAGCTACAAGACGATCTTTTTCTAAAACAGATAGATTTCCAGTAGCATATATGATTACTTTAGTGTTTTCTGCTTCAACTGAAGGGAAAAATATAACCCCTTTCCCAAATTTTCCGTAAGCACTATATATTCCTACTAACAATCCCAGCGACAGTATTATTATTTTTACTGGATTGTTTATACAAATTCTCAAAATAAAAAGATAAATTCTCGTAAAAAAACCTACTGTACTCAAATCAGTTAAATCTTCATCATCATCTGCATTTATTCGAGGAATTATCATCTTTTGAAAAAAACCTTTGTTTTTGATATACCTAAAAAAGATAAATAAAATTGCACCTAAACCAAGTGAAGTTAAAGTTTTTATTCCAATGTTTAGGTAGTTATCGAATTCTAATAGTGATAAAAAATTATATGCAATAAAATTTATAACTCCAAATAAGATTAAAGGAATTATAAAAAAGAAAAAAAGGTTTTTTATTTTATAAGCTTGAGTTCCTATAATAGGAATAACAATTAAAGCCATTGCTAAACTTGATCCCAAAACAGATATTACTGTGATAGGAATATATTTCATGAATCCACCTGTCGTTCCTGGCCAAAATAATAATGGTATAAAAGCTGCTATAGTTGTGAAAGTTGAAGCCATTATAGGTAATGACATTCTAGATGCTGCTTTAATGTATGAGTCAGCTAGTCCCATTCCTTCTTGAATTTTTCTCTGAGCGTATTCCACAACGACCACTGCTCCGTCTACTAGCAATCCTACAGAAAGTATTAATCCAAATAAAACGACCATATTTATTGTGAAACCAAGAGAATAAAGAATTAATATTGATGACAAAAACGATCCTGGAACAGCTAAACCTACAAGTAAACTAGATCTTATTCCTAGAAAAATAATCACTACACTCATTACGAGTATAACAGAAAAGATTACATTATTTTGAAGGTCACCTAACATATTTTTTATACTTACTGACTCATCACCTGAAAAAGTAATATTAACTTTTGAAGGTAAGTTTTTTTGCTCTTCTTTAATTAACTCTTTTACTTGGTCAACAGTATCAATAATATTTGCCCCAATTCTTTTAGAGATTTCCAAGGTAAATGCTGACTCATTATTTAAACGAGCAAATTTTTCAGGATCTTTGAAAGTTCTTTTTAGTTGAGCTATATCCTTAAATTTAATTGTTTTTTTATCGTTAACCTTAATAGGTGTGTTAAAAACATCATTGAGGCTTTCATAAAGACCAGGAATTTTAATTACAAATCTTCCATCTCCAGTATCAAGATTACCTGCTGAAACTATTTGGTTATTAGATCGAACAAAATTTAAAATTTCGTTTAAATTTAAACCATAAGCTTCTATTTTATTTTGATCAATTACGATGTCTAATTGTTCTTCTCTTTCTCCACCTATATTAACCTCTAAAACATTTGGCAAAGATTGAATCTTATCTTTAAGATCATTAGATATTTTTTTTAGTAAAAACTCAGAAATATCACCACTAATAGAAACAACTAAGATAGGAAATAAGCTTATATTTACTTCACTTACCTTAGGCTCATCAGCATCATCAGGTAGGTCAGATTTGGCTCTATCAACTTGCTCTCTTGTATCTAAGAGTGCTTGATCTGGATCAAATCCAACATCAAATTCTAATAAGACATTTCCACCACCTTGATAAGACGTACTTGTCATTTCTTTTTTTCCTTCAATATTTGATATTTCATCTTCAACTGGTTTTATTAAAAGTTTTTCAGAGTCTTCAGGGGAGATACCCGTTAATCCAAGAGATACATAAATATAAGGTAAATTAATATCTGGATAGGACTCTTTTGGAATTGAATTAAAAACCAGAGATCCACTAAATATGACAAATAGAAAAATTGAAATTGTAGTTCTATAATATCTACTAGCTAAGTTAATTAAGCTCATGAGTAGTTAAAAACTGACTTTTTCTCCTGCAGATACATATTGTTGACCAACAATTATAATCCTTTCTTTCTGGCTCAATCCAGAGACCAACATGTAATCAGAAGTATCTTCAATAACATTAATCTCTTTGAATTGAACAATATTTCCGGAGTCAATAACTTTTACTCCTAATTCGCCTGAGTTACTTAAAGCTAAAATCGATGGAGAAATTTTATGAGCAAGAACATTTCCTTTTACTATCGAAATCATTGATGACAAACCATCTTTATAGCGGAGATTTTTATTTTCCACTTTAACAACAATTTCAAAAGTTTTAGTTTCTGGGTCAGAAATGGGAGAAATATAATCTATTTTTCCTTCAACTTTTTCATTAAGGATTGTTACTTCAACTTTATTATTTAAAGAAATATCAAGAATTTCATTTTCGTTTATATAACCAAATATCTTTAGTGAGTTGAGATCAATAATTTCGTAGACCTTTTCACCTGGCATGACAAGTTCTCCTGCAATTTTATGACCATCTAAAAGCAATCCTCCAAATGGAGCTAAAAGAGCGTATTTGTCAAATTCACTTTGAGACAATAGATTTAATTTATATAAATCTGCATTTGTTTTGTAATCATCTAATTCAACAATATGTTGCCCTTTGTTTACTTTTGAACCAGCCTTGACTAAAACTTTTTCAATTGTTGTCATAACCTCACTTTTAATTTCAATTCTTCTAAAAGCTTCAGTTGTTGAGCTAAAATCAATACTATCTTTAATTGTTTGCGCAGAGGAGTCCATAACCTCAACAGAGAATAATTTTTCTTCTGTTTTTTCTTGGCTACCCCAATCTGAGGAGTAACATATAGTAAAGATAAATGTTAAAATATTAATTAATGTGAATTTTTTTAAATAAGATGACATGGAATATATAACCTAATTAAGTATATGTAGACGAATTCATATCAGATTATGAGCAAAATTAAATGAAACAGTGGTATAAAACCAGAAAAAAAGACCCTTTTTATCTTAAAGCAAAGAAAAATGATATAATTTCAAGGGCTTATTATAAATTAGAGGAAATAGATAAAAAATATAATTTATTCAATAATAAAAAAAAAATATTAGATGTAGGTTGTTCTCCAGGGGGCTGGACACAATACATTCTAAAAAAAAACCCAAAAAATAAAATAGTTGGAATCGATTTACTACCCATTGATCATCAGCTTGAAGGAGAATTAACGTTTTGCATAATGGATTTAAAAGACACTACTGCTATAGATAAACTATTCACAAAAAGTAATTATACTTTCGACTCAATAATTTCTGACATTGCACCTAATACAAGCGGCAATCAATTTTTGGATCAAACTAATAGTTACAATTTAAGTATCCTTTCAGCACAGTTAATTGCAAAATATTTAAATAAAAGTGGAAATTTTTTGGTTAAAAATTTTCAAGGAGAGGATAC
>CABZUC010000030.1 GCA_902528805.1 uncultured Alphaproteobacteria bacterium | reverse complement strand
TATTGATTTTCTGCAACAATTAGGTATTTGGAATAAGCTAAAATCAAATCCACAGCCAATAGATAAAATTTTTATAAAAGATGACATCAACAAAAAGCCTCTTATCTTCGAAAATGATCGTGAGTCAATGGGTAATGTAATTTTTAATAAAGAAATTTATGCGTTAGCAAAAAAAAAACTTCTTAAATTAAAAATTTTAGAAAATGATAATAATTTTGAAGCTAATGATTTAAGCCCAAATAAAGCTTTATACATCAATAAAAAAAATTACGTATTTAAAAAAATAATAATTAGCATAGGTAAAAATATTGTTTCTAATAAATATCACAAAAGTCTCATTTTTGATCAACAGCATTATTCTTATGTTGGTTTTTTTAAACACACTAAAGACCATGATAGTACAGCATATGAATTTTTTACAAAACATGGCCCATTAGCAGTGTTGCCATCGCCTGCAGAAAATAAAAAAAAATCAACTTTTATTTATTCTTCAAAACAAAAAACAAATAAAATTAAATTGCAAAAACTTATCAGCACAAAAATTACAAGAACACATGGAAGGTTAACTTTTAATCAATCAATACAAAAATTCCCAATTATTCCTCATCTTACAAAAAAAAATGATAGATTCATTTATATCGGTGACAGCCTCAAGTCAATACATCCAGTAGCTGGGCAAGGATGGAATCTTGGTGTTAAAGACATTCAAACATTGTGTAAAATAATAGACCAATATTCCATAGATGCAAAAATGGTCAATTCTATCTACTATTCTAGAAGAATGTTTGAATCTACTATTTACTTTAGTTTTACATCTTTATTAAATTTTTTATATGAGAGCAATATTGCTCTAAATAATAAAATTATTAAGTCTGGATACACTGCTTTGCAAAACTTTGAATTTTTAAGAGATGCCTTTATAAAGCAAGCAATGGGAAGAATTAATTTAATTGATTAGGATTTTTATTACTCACTACTTGGAATGTATTTAAATCAAGAATAGAGTTAATTGTATTTATTCTTGATGAAATATTTGGTGATTCAAGTATCGCCTGTTTATCTATCTTATTAAAAGGAGCAAGCATTGCTAGAGTTGATAGTAACTGTAAATTAGATGTTTCAGCTAGCACATCTTTATCTATGTCCAATTTTTTCATTTTAAAAAAGTTTGTATATTTTTGAATTAACTCTGTCCGATCAACATTAGGCTCCATGTTATTCAAATCAGACAGATAATCTTGGCAATCAATCGATGCCTGATAATATCCTTGTGGAGTAAGATTTCTGTCATGCAAAACAAATCTACAAACACCTTCAAGATTTAAAACTAACCTATAGTCTGGAGTCTCAATATAAGAGGTAATTTTACCTATACAGCCCATTTGAAACAACTCATTGTTATTATTTTTAGGTTGAATAATCCCAATCATGCGATGACTTTTTAAGCTGTCCAAAGTCATTTTGATATATCTCTCCTCAAAAATATTTAATGGCAATTTACCAAAGGGCAAAAGCAATACGTTATCAAGGGGAAATATTGGTATTGAACCTGGTAATTTCCTTGAGTCAACTTCAAAAAGTTTTTTTATAGTATCATCCATTATTTAAACATCATACTTGATAACTTTTTTCGAGCTACTAAAACATTTGGATCATTAAAACCTAGAAGATCGAAAAATTCTAACAGTTTCTTCTTTGCAGCCTCCTCATTCCAAGTAGGGTTTTGCTCAAACAGTTTTAAAAGTTCATTAAAACCTTTTTCTGTTTCGTTTAATGAAAGATAATTATTTGCGAGTTTGAAGCGCAGCTCCATATTTTCAGGATTTGCATTGACATCATGAATTAATTTCTCATCAAATGCTTCATCATTATCTTTGTTAGTGGTATCTAATAGTTTCTTTATTTTTAAAATTTCTTGATCTTTTATAATTTCTTCATCAAGAGAGTCTAATATTTCAGATGCATCATCAAAGCGTTTAAGTTGTATCATACATCTTAACATACCAGATATAATTTTCGGGTTGCCGGGGTCCATTCCAACAAGATTTTCAAATAATCTTAAGGACTCCTCAAACTTTTGATCACTAAATAATTGATCTGCTTCACCAATCAGTTTTGGTACCTCATTTCCTGGTGTTGCCTCTATCATTTTATTCACCATCTCTTCAATTTTAGTTTCTGGTTGTGCACCTTGAAAAGCATCTATTGGTTTGCCATCAACAAAACCATAAACTGTGGGTATAGATTGTATGTTTAGTTGTGATGCAATACCTTGGTTTTCATCAATATTAACTTTTGCAAGAATTATTTTGCCATTCTTTTTATTTACAACTTTTTCTAAAGTAGGAGTTAATTGTTTACATGGTCCACACCAAGGTGCCCAAAAATCAACAATAACTGGTATGGTTTTTGATTTTTCAACTACTTCTTCTAAAAATTGATCTTGGTTTATGTCGACTATAAAGCTCATAATATTTAAATAGTAATATAAGCAATATTTACAAGGTATTTCACATTTTTATTTTCTTTATTTACCTTGATAGCTGTAAAAAGGAAGTTTATAAATTACTTTCTCTTAAATCTGCGGGCGTAGCTCAGGGGTAGAGCGCAACCTTGCCAAGGTTGAAGTCGAGGGTTCGAATCCCTTCGCCCGCTCCAATAATCAACAACTTTTTATCTTTTTCAATCGTTGGTGTTAAAAGTGGTGTTAAACAAACTCGTTGGCTACGTTGACAGATTTCAGATGTGTGAAAAAATTAACTCATTAACAATTTTGTTCACAGGTATTCAGTTTTGGCTCTTAATTTTAAAGATTGATTTAGTATGATTAACGTATGAATCCTCAGGTTAGTAAAAATCAAAACATCCCTCTGCTTGTTTATGATATGGAAGGTCCCAATTCTCAAAGAAATATGAGTTCAATCGAATATATAAATTATTATAAAGAACCCTACTATCATAAATGTGGTGGGCTAATTACTAAAATTTATATCAGAGCCTTTTGTAATGGTGAAAAATACTTGGGTATGAATTATAACTCAAAACTTAACACTGAAGAAGAAGCTCAGGCAGAGGCTCAATTAATGGACTTTCAAAACTGTGATTTTCACCTTATCAGAAGTAATTATAATGATGGGATTCAAGGTGCATCTTGTTCTGCTGATGAAGATAGCTTAGAACACAATGAGGATTTATACATTCACTCTTATCTTCATAGTGATGCATTTGATAAATGGCTTTCAATTATCCAAAATCGCAAAGAACATAGAATTAGCTTCAATATAAAATTTAATCAAGAATCTAGAGACTTGTTTCTTGGTCGATTACTAATGAATGCCATCGGAGATTATGATGAAGAAAAAATTTATTTTCCTATTAATCAAATAAGTTTAAAGTTATTAGAATATGAATCTTACCCTAAACCTGCATTATCTCACCCGACAGCTTAAGTTTATATTTCTCTTTGTTATTTGGTCTTATTGTTTTTTAAGAATATCGCATAATACTTTATCAACTACTTGGGTTTCTCTTACAGAGGGTTTTTATCATCCTCATGGACTTACTAAATGGTGGTATTATATAACCATAATACCAGGCTGGTGGATTATGCACTTAGTAATAATTATATACTTACCTTTATTGTTAAATAAAAATTTTCAATCCCTACTTCAAAAAAGAAATTATAAAATTACTAATTATCTATTTTGGTTCTTTTTAGCTCCTTTACTAATTATTTTATTTTAATGAGTGAAGTTTTATTAAAAGATTATCTCTTTGAAATAGGTTTTGAACTATCTGACCTAGACCCAAAGGGTGAGATAATTTTTATAGATAATTTAGGTGGAAGAGTTTATTGGACTAGATTCAAAAAAGGAGTTTCATTATTAAGACACTTTCAAAGACCAAAAAAAATAGATGTAATGTTAAATTTAAGAGATGATAGGGATTATAAAATTAAATTTGACTCTTCTCTTGATAGACCTGAGTTTGTTGGATTGATAAATAATAAGTTAGATGAATTTCCTTATGATAGCTGGTTAAGTTTTACTCATGAAAGAAATACAAGCTCAGCAAACTACCATTTTTCTGTTAAGAATGAAAAATACAAATCTGAGTTATCTTATGTTGCTCTTACTTTCATTACTGAGGTTTCTCTTCAACTAAATTAATCTCCTATGTGGATTAATAACAATAGTGCTAAGAGGGTTTTCATATCTAAATTCTAAAACCAGTATCCATTAATTAAATCTAATCCGTTAAATATTAACATTAATGTTTAACACCAAAACTATAAATTCTTTTGTTTAAGGTGTTAAACAAATTGTTTAACACCAATGATTTTAAAACCCCAATAATTTCAATGTTAAAGTAGTAGAAGAGGCTTCGATGACATCATTGCCAAGGTTGAAGTCGAGGGTTCGAATCCCTTCGCCCGCTCCAAAAACTTTGTAATCAATTAATTTTCTGAAAATCTTTTCAATATAGTTTTCATGTTAAATTCATTTTCTAAATTAAATGATCTAAATGAACTTTAAATACAATCACTATAATAAATTACCTTTTATTGAATTTATAAATTCGTAGTCTTTTTTATAAATATATCTCAATTCATTACTAAATTTTGACACTTCTTCCATTGTAATCGGATTTCTACCATGGTTAGTTTGTAATCTTTTTATTTTTAAATTTTTTCCAAAAAACTGATTTATATAATCTACTAAACCATTAATAGAGGGCATTTTAGTTAAATAATTAAAATAATTCGGATCATTGCCAAGAAAAAAGGTTTGTGGCAAAAAATGTTGATTATCAAAATTCTTTTCTTTGAGTCTCTTTATAACATCTTTCATCGATAAATTATTAAAATTAATATCTTTGTGCCAATTCACTCTATTATTATAAGCAGACAAAAATCTTTCTAATGGATCTCTTACAACAGCTATTTTGATTGCATCAAGAGAAGAAGGCATTACAGTAAACTTTGGTTTTGGTGGTAAAAATGACCAAAGCCAATAATCTTTATTTGAGTCTAATTTATACTTTTCCTTTTTATACATTGGTATTTCATCATCTAAAAACAAGTAATCTTTTTCAATAGAGAGCAGTTCAACGAAAAGTTTTTTAAAAGAAGAATTTGCATTTTTTGGCACAGGATAAAAGACTAATTTTTTACCATCTGATTTTTGAAAAATTCTATAAGCAGAAATAACAGTTTTATTATCTCTACCAAGAAACTTTATAACCCTTGACTCTACTTTATGCATACTTGGTAGTCAGACAAAATTATTTTTATATCCAAAAAATTTACTATTAAATTTAAACTAGTCAACTCATAGAATAATCATCTATAATTATAAAATCAAACATGAAGGTTTTATTTGAGTCCGCTTTCAACATTAATAGGAATATTAATAAACTGGTAAACCAAGAGGCAATAAATAGCTTTGGAAAAACCTTATATCAAGGCGATAACGCAAATTATTGTACATCTTTATTTCAGAATTATTTAATTGAGCCGAATGAAAAGGTTAAAATATTCCTCCAACATTTAGGACAGGCCCTTATTAATTGGGCAAAAAATAATACAAAAAATGGTTATTTTGGAATGGTTGATGTTCACCACGGCACAGAACTATTTCTGGGTTTTTTACCAAGATATATTGATATTTTCCCTGATGATCAAAATGCAAAAAATTTAATTTTAGACGTTGCTGAGCATATAGGTAATTGGAGCAAAAACTCCTATGACTGGTTTGATTATAGTAATAATAATTTTAAAAGTTGGTATTTTGGCACTAACGGCATACATCAAAATGCTTCTTATAACTATAACACAGCTGATCATTTAAGATTAGTACATATAGCATTGTTAGCATGGGAAATTAGTTCAGATAAAAAATTTATAGAATGGGCGTACACTTATTCAAGCGAATTTGCTAAGAAAATTGTTCTAGCAGAAAAAAATATACCTGTAGCCTGGAATAGAGAATGGAAAGAATTTTTTCATGAAAACATGACTTCAAAAGAGGAGAGATTTCTTTCTGCTAATCACCATCATTTGTCAGAAAATCCTATTTCGGGAATAGAGAATTTATTAGCATCAGGGGCAATTTATATATTTGGATACCTATACCATAACAATAAGGATGAGATATTTAAAGATGCAGCTAAAATAATTCTAAATGATCTTATACCATATTTGATCAATCCCTACTCAGATACAATTGGTGTGGTTTTAAATTACTATAGATTTACTTTTAATGATTACTCCTTTGACCAAACAATATTGAGTTATCTTGAGAAAATACCACCAGAGAGTAATAATGAATTAATGCTGGGTTTTCCAGAAAACGAGAACTTAAGACTAAAGGGTATTGGTAACAGAAAAGATATGATTTATTGGTACTATTTGGAAAAATTAGAAGCAAAGCACATAGATGAACCGCCCACTTCTTTTTTTATGTTAGCATACAATATTACGGGTAAAATGGAATTTGCAGAAAGAGCATTAAAAACAGCATCAAGAAAAATTAAAATAGCATCGTCAATTTTAAGGAGTGGGCACGAACACTCAGACTCAGGAAAACTTTATAGTTCAATTATTTCAGGGCATGGTAGAAATTGGGGTGTTGGCTCTATAACGGGGTGCTATCCAAGTTTATTTATTGGTAGTGACGAAAATCTTGGTATTTACAATTACAAATTTAAATTTTTATCAAAAACACTATCAATTGGCTGTTTACCAATAGTTCGAAGTCTTTTAGATTATAAAACCGAACTCTTGTTTTATAATTTTTCAAATATCAAACAAAATGTAAAATTTATTCATAAAAAGAACTCTGAGCTAGTAAATCTTGAATTAGAGCCTAACTCCTTTACTAAGAGGGTTTTCATATAATGTAGAAGTTTTAAGCTAGTTTTTTAAATTCATCATTTCAAATAAATTTTTTTTCCAAATGTCATGATAATCACAAAATCGATATTCCGGAAACCATGGTCCTCCTTCTGTATAATGTATAGCTTTAGGGTGTCCATCTTTAGGTTCATCATACCAACCAACTAACCAATTCCATTCGTGACTTATCTTTCCTATTTCCTCATCTTTTAGCCAACTAAATCTATGAAGGTATTTCCCAGTAGTTTCAGGGTCATTAATTAACTTAGTTGTGATATTCTTATTTGACGGATGCTCACAATTCCACAAAACAACTGAACTCCAATTTTTTCTTGGATAAATGGATTGCAATCTTCCATCCATTTTCGTATTTCCTTTAGGGTTGTAATCATGTTGCGCACACATGACAGCATATTTGTCGTCAACTAGAGAAAATAATTCTTCAATCGGATTTAAAAATAACAGATCACAATCACAAAATAATGCCCAACCTTTGTATTCGTTAAGTATTGGAACTAAAAACCTAGAAAATGTAAATTCAGTTGATCCAAGTTTATCCTCTCCTCGAGTGTAGTATCCCATTTCTCTCAGGTTATTAAGCTTCAAAGGATGAATATTTGCAAAGTCTGATTTTGATTTTATGCTGTGGCTACAGACTTGATATGCTAAATCTTCTCTACTATCGTAACCAATATAAATATTCATTAAACAAACCTAGTGATGTTAGTCTTATTTACAAGTAATTTTCAAATTCTTTATATAACTTATGCAAACAACTGTCCCAGTTATTCGGACTTTCTTGCCTAACAGGCAATATAGATGGATACCAAATAATTTCTTTGTCAGTATTCAATCCCCAATACCAAAGCTTACCATCATTAAATGGGAGTAGTAAAAATGTCCTCACGCCTAACTTTCCAGATATATGGGCATTTGAGTTACTAACTGTAATTACAAAATCACAGGATTTTATCAAGCTTGCAACCCCATCGATATCATTAAAACAATCTATTTGATGTTCTATAAAAATTTTTTTATTTAGTTTTTTTTCTATTTGGTTAATTTCTTTTGTTTCATCAGAATACTGTAGATTTATAAACTCCGTATTTTTATTTGATAGAATGTTTTTAAGACTTTCTAGTTTAATGGATTTCTTGTTTCCAAAAATTTTATTTGTACTTTTCCATGATATGCCACATCGAAATTTTTTAATTTTATTAGGGATTTTAACGTCTAAAGAATATGAGATTTTTCTTTGTAAGTTACTATGATTGATATTTTTTTGAAAATATAATCCCATTGATCCCATAGGTAAATGATAATCATACTTACTATATTCAAATATTTTTTTATAATTTATAATCTTAGTATCTGGATAAATCTTTTTAAAAAAAGGTATTAACTTTACATTAATAGCAATAGTTGAGCCTTCAAATTGATCTCGTACAGTTTCAAAAAATTGAGAGTATATTATCTGTTCACCAATACCTTGTTCACCATAGAAAAGAACGTTTTTTTTTGGTCTACTCAAATCCCATTTGGGTTTATTGAAACTCTCATATATCTGTTTCAATAAAACTAAGTTTTGTAAATTGTATCTTGACTCATGAAAAAACCATGCTTTTTCATACTCTTTAGTAAACAAATAACACTGTGAGATATTATAAGATGCATCGATATTTTTTGGATCTTTTTCCAAAATATCTTTATTTATTTTTATCGCCTTCTTAAATTCTCCTTTTGATTTTAAAATATTTCCAATCAAAATTTTTGCAGATACCAAAATTTGATCACTATTATTAGATTGTATTATCTCATCTAATAATTTTGATGCTTGGTCATAGTTACCATTGTCTATTTCCAAATTTGCAATAGATAGTTTCGATTGGGTAAATTCTTTATTTACGCTTATAGATTTTTCAAAAGATTTTCTAGCTTCTTCCAATTGACCATTTTCTCTATATACATTACCTAATACATAAAGAGACTTTGCATTGAGAGAAATTTCTAGAGCCTTATTTAAAAATATTATCGAGTCCTTGTATTCCCTCAGTTGTCTATAGCAGACTCCTATCTGATGATAGGGTTCAAATTTATTTACGTCTATTTTTATACAATTTTTATAAGCTTCTATAGCTTTATCAAAAATTAAAAGACCCTGATAACACCCAGCCATA
>CABZUC010000029.1 GCA_902528805.1 uncultured Alphaproteobacteria bacterium | reverse complement strand
TAATAGTTAAACTTATTAAAAAGTTTTTGGTATTCTACTAATCCTTGATTGTAAGCTGTTCTCCATATCATATTGGGATCATTTATTTTTTCTAAGTCATTGATATTTTTTTTTAAATACTTGGGATTAATTGGTTTTGAGCCAACGCACCACCCTTCTAAAATTATTAAATCTGCTTTATTAATTTTTCTATTATATTTTTTTTTATTATCAGTTACCTTGTCAAAAATCGGAATATATACTGGAAAATTATTTCTCTTTAATTTATCAACTGTCTCAACAAGTAATTTTAAATTATGTGTACATGGAACACCTCTAGTATCAAATAAATTAGTTTTTAATTTTTTTGCCAACTGTTTTCTTTGATAAGATGATAAATAAAAGTCATCAATGCTAAGAATTACAGCACTTTTAAAATAAAATTTTTTAAAATATTTTTTAATTTGTATTGATAATGTCGATTTACCAGAACCTTGTGATCCAGCTATCATTAATGTTTTTTTATTTTTTATTTTATTGAATAAGTCTACGTATGATTTAGCTGTTTTATTAGATAGTTCACATCCAGTAAGCTCTTTGTGTGATTTTGATAAGAAGTCTAACTTATTTTTAATATCAGACATGATTATGCATTGGCGCGCTCTGCAGGATTCGAACCTGCGACCCTCTGCTTAGAAGGCAGATGCTCTATCCAGCTGAGCTAAGAGCGCATTTATTGGAATATTTACCACTTCAACTTTATATTTTCTACTTTAATATGCATTAATTTTTAAATGAACAACACATTAATAAAGGTAGAGAATTTAGTAAAAACTTTTGGTGGTTTAGTAGCGCTTAATGACTGCTCATTAGAAATTAAAGATAAAGCTATTACTGGTATTATAGGGCCTAATGGCTCTGGCAAAACGACATTATTTAACGTCATAACTGGAAATCTTAAACCAGACACAGGGAAAGTATTCTATAATGGTATTGAAATCACAAATGAAGAGTCTCACGACTTGTTTCATTTAGGCGTATTAAGGACATTTCAAATTGCACACGAATTTTCAAATATGACAGTTATTGAAAATTTAATGGTAGTTCCAGGTAATCAAAAGGGTGAAAAACTTCTCTACTCTCTTATGAATAATCAACAAATTAAGAAAGAGGATGAGATTATAAGAGATAAGGCAATGGATGTTCTAAAATTTCTTAAGATAGAACACTTAAAAAATGAAAGAGCTGGAAATCTCTCGGGAGGACAAAAGAAATTATTAGAATTGGCGAGAACTATGATGGTTGATGCGAAGATAGTTTTCTTAGATGAAGTTGGAGCAGGTGTTAATAAAACTCTTTTAAAAGATATCAGTGAGTCGATTTTAAAACTTAATCAGGATAAAGGTTACACATTTTGTATGATTGAGCATGATTTTAATTTTATAAGTGAGTTATGTGACCCAGTTATTGTTTTAGCAGAGGGATCAGTTCTCTTTAAAGGATCTGCTGAAGAAGTTAAGTCAAATGAACAGGTTATTGAGTCCTATTTGGGTAAGGGATTAAAAAAATAATGTTTTTTTCAGCGACAAATTTAACTGGAGGGTATGGTGGTGTGAACATTATTGAAGAGTGCTCTTTCAATGTAGATCGTGGAGAGATTGTGTCAATTCTGGGTCCCAATGGTGCAGGAAAATCAACGGCAATGAGAGCAATGCTCGGTATACTAGACTTAAAAGATGGTAATGTAATGCTAGATGGTAAAGATATTACAAATTTTAAAACACAAGATCGTATAAAACTAGGCTTATCGTTCGTACCTCAAATTAAAAATATATTTACAGAGTTAACAGTTAAAGAAAATTTAGAGATGGGAGCTTTTATTAATGACGATAATCTATCTTCAAAAATAGAGGAAATGTATGATCTATTCCCTATAATTAAAGAGAAGAAAGATCAGTTTGCTGGTGAGTTATCTGGCGGACAAAGGCAACAAGTGGCAATAGCAAGGGCATTAATGACTAATCCTGATGTTTTAATGCTAGATGAGCCCACAGCAGGTGTCTCACCTGTTATTGTGACTGAATTATTTCAACACATCCTAAATATTAAAAAACAAAATATTGCTATTCTTATGGTTGAGCAGAATGCGCGACAGGCATTAGAGGTATCTGACCGGGGTTATATATTAGTGACAGGAAAGAATGCGTACGAGGGTAAAGGTGACTACCTACTAAATGATAAAGAAATTAGAAAAGCTTTTTTGGGGGGATAAATGGATTTTTTAAACTCTATAATACTTCTAACTAACTTTATTATTGTACCTGGTATTACTTATGGATCTCAATTGGCGCTTGGTGCAATTGGAGTAACTTTGATTTATGGAGTATTAAGATTTGCTAACTTTGCCTATGGAGACTTAATGGCTTTTGGAACTATGGTTGTAATTCTTATGACATGGTATTTACAATCAAAGGGAATTTCATTTGGATTGCTTCCAACGGCTCTTCTGGCTTTACCTATTGGAATCTTATTAACAATTGCTGTGAGCTTATTCTTTGACAAGACAGTTTTTGAATATTACAGAAATAAAAAAAGTAATCCTGTAACTTTTATAGTTGTGAGCCTTGGTATAATGTTTGTTTTAAATGCAGTGGTGAGAATTATTATTGGGCCAAATGATATAAATTTTATGGATGGACATAAATTCATAATGAAAGCTAGAGAATTTAAACAATTAACAGGTTTAAATGAAGGTCTAGCAATAAAATCTACACAAGTAATTACATTGATAACAACTATAATCACCTGCTCAATACTGTTTTATTTTTTAAATAAAACAAAGACCGGAAAATCGATGAGGGCATATTCGAATAATGAAGACCTGGCCCTACTCTCAGGCATTGACCCAAAAAAAATAGTTTTAATAACATGGGTAATAGTTTCTATTTTAGCGACTGTTGCAGGAACATTATATGGATTAGACAAGAGCTTTAAGCCCTTTACCTATTTCAATAATCTTCTTCCTATCTTTGCAGCAACAATAGTTGGAGGGATAGGTAATCCTTTAGGGGCATTTTATGGGGGCTTTTTAATAGCATTCTCTGAAATAGGTCTTACCTATGCGTATAAAAAATTTTTTAAATATATTATGCCAGAAAGTTTAGAGCCTAGTACGCTTATACAATTTATCTCAACTGATTATAAATTTGCGATCTCTTTTGCAATATTGATAATTGTTCTCATATTTAGGCCAAATGGTATTTTTAAAGGGAAAGTCATATGATCAAAGATATAGACTTTAGAATTTGTTTTTCTGTGATGACTATATTAACAGTTTTAGTTGGCCTGTTTCAGTCCTGGGGCATAGCTCTATCAATGTTAAATCTTTGTTTGATCTCTGCGGTTATGGCAATGGGGGTAAATATACAATGGGGATTTGCGGGGTTAATAAACTTTGGTGTTATGGGTTTTTTAGCTATAGGAGGACTAGCAACTGTTTTAGTTTCCGTACCACCTGTGCATGAAGCATGGAGTGCTGGAGGTATAGGTATTTTAATATCAGGACTATTTTTAGCTGCAGTTGTAATTAGCATATTTATGATTAATAAAAAATTATCGAAACATAAATATAAAAATTATTTTGTGTTCTTAATTATAATTTTATCTATCCCTTTACTTAAATTCATAGCAGGACCATCAATTAGTAAAATTGAGTCTATAAATGCTGCTACTTCTGGTTTCCTTGGAGGTGCGAATTTACCAATAATTTTTTCTTGGTTTGTAGGAGCGATTTTATCTGCCTTAGTGGCTTTTGTTGTAGGTAAAGTATGTTTGGGATTAAGATCAGATTATTTAGCTATTTCTACTCTGTTGGTATCAGGAATTATAATTACAATTGTAAAACATGAAGAGTGGCTATCAAGAGGTGTAAAGAATGTTATTGGTCTAAAGAGACCCGTTCCATATGAGGTGAATTTACAGAAGTCAGAATGGTTTATTAATTTAGTTCAGTTTTTTAACTCCTCAAAGTTATCAAATGTTTTAGACCCCGAAGTAAAAATTTCTTTACTTAATCAATTAGTAATCACCTCTTCAGGTGTTTTTGTGAAACTTTGCTTTAGTCTGATTTTTTTAATCGTTGTATTTGTAATTCTATATTACTCAGAAAAGGCTTTAAATTCTCCCTGGGGTAGGATGATGAGAGCTATTAGAGACAATGAAGAGGCGGCAAGGGCCATGGGTAAGAATGTTGTCAAACAGCATTTATTTATTTTTATGCTAGGGTCAGCAATTATCGGATTTGCAGGTGCAATGCTAGTCACTTATGATGGCCTTTTTACTCCATCAAGTTATCAACCACTAAGATATACTTTTTTAATATGGGTGATGGTCCTCTTGGGTGGTACAGGGAATAATTATGGAGCAGTACTTGGAGGGTTTGTAGTATGGTTTATTTGGATACAATCAGCTCCATTTGCAATAGTTGTAATTAATTTATTCACAAGCCATTTAGATGAAACTAGTTACATCAAAGATCATCTTCAAAATAGTGTTCCTTACTTTCGATATTTGATGATGGGTTTGGGCCTTCTATTGGTTATGAGATACAGACCAAAAGGATTACTTCCAGAAAAGGTTATAAAAAATTAGAGAAAGTTATTTAGCCCCACCAAAAAAGATGGGGCTAAATTTTAATATTTATCTTTGAGCTACGTCTACGAATTGACCGGCTTCAATTCCTTTTTCAAGGAACGCTCCAAATGCTTCTCCAACTTCTGTGAAGTTAACATCTGTTGCTCCGTCGTAGTCAACAGCAAATCCAGCACAAGCAAGATCAAGACCTTTTTTAAGCTCTCCTGCATAAATCTTTGTTCCAGGACCATTAGCTACACTCATAATATTTGCAGCTACAGTTGCACTGTCATCAGATCCACCTTTACACATTGCTAGCATTATTAATGCTGCAGCATCATATGACTCGCCAACATAAACTGAAGGGTCAACACCATTTGCTTCGGCGTATGCTTTAAACTTCATCGCACCGGCGCCTAATGAACCAGGCATAGAACCAAAAGATCCATCAAGATCAGAACCAAAAGTATCAGTTAATGAAGCACCTATCATTCCATCAGAAAGAACAAATGTATCAAAAGCACCGCTGTCTAGTGAACCCTGAATAATTTGGTTTCCACCTTGATCTAAATAACCAATAACAACTAATGCATCACCACCAGCAGATGAAAGAACACCTACTTCGGCACTATAGTCAGCTTTATCACCTTCGTGAGCAGTTTTCGCTGTAACTTCGATACCTCTTGCAATAGCGGCAGCTTCGTAAACATCAGCTAAACCGACACCATAGTCTGTGTTAACGTACGTAATTGCAACACTTGTAATGCCTCTGTCGTTAGTAATGTCTGCTAATACTTCTCCACCTCTAGCATCAGAAGGAGCTGTTCTAAAAAATAGACCGTTATCCTCTGCTGTAGTTAAAGCGGGTGAAGTCGCAGATGGTGAAATCATTGGTACACCATTAGGAACGGCTACGTTAGAAAGAACTGCACCTGTAACACCAGAACAGTCTGCTCCCATGATAGCTGTAACGCCTTGAGATATTAAAAATTCAGCCGCAGATGCTGCTGCTGCTGAGTCGATACATGTTGAGTCAGCTCTAATTGAGCTAACTGTTGAACCACCTAGAAGTGCACCAGAGTCTGAGGCTTCGTTAAAAGCTAACTCAGCGCCTGCAGCCATACCTGGCGTTAATGATTCAATAGGTCCTGTAAAACCTAAAATAATGCCAACTTTAACCTCTTTAGCGTATGACGTGCTAAACATAAATAAAGCAAGCAGAGTTGTAATGAACTTAATCATTTCTTTCCCCCTTATTAATTAATAATTATGCAGTGATAATAGTATTATATTTTGAAAAATGAATATTTAATTATCAATGAGTCCAAGAGGTTTTTCTATTATTTGAGAAATTACTCGCATAACTCTTTGGTTTTACTTGTTTATAAGTTTGATCTACAACCTTGTATTCATATGAGTTCTTTTGACACCATAAGATAGCATCATCTAGATTATTAAAGTTGAGTTTTAGTTGTTTGGTTGTGTTTTTGGAACTATTCCATCCCATTAAAACATCTTTTTGAAGACTAGGATCAAAATCAAATTCAATAATCCATAATTTAGTTTTTTTTAGACCAGATTGCATATTTGTTTTTGAGGGTCTTTTGATAGTAGCTTTTTTCATCATTTAATTCTTGGTCGGGGAGACAGGATTCGAACCTGCGACTTTCTGCTCCCAAAGCAGACACTCTACCAGACTGAGCTACTCCCCGAGTATTGAATATATATACTTTTGTCTTATAAATAGTCAAACAGTTAAATTACATGCAAAAAGTAAGTAAAATAAAAAAAACGCTTCTATCAAAAAGTTTTTTCAGCTTTTGGAAATATCAGTTTTTAGTCAAGAGCTATAACAAAAAAGTTAAACCTTATAAAATTAATAGAGAAATTTTGAATATTGGTGATGTTGTATTTGCATTATGTTTTAACCCAGAAGAGAAAAAATTTTATTTAATTAAACAATTTAGGCCATTTTATTTTGTTAGAAGTAAAAATTTAAAATATGAAATTGTTGGTGGTCTGGTTGATAAGGGTGAAAGTTTAACAATAGCCTTAAAAAGAGAAATAAAAGAAGAAATTGGAGTTAAAACAAAAAAAATATTCAAACTAACTACATACTGCCCAGTGCCAGGTTACTCTGATGAAATCGTTCATGTTTACTATGCCGAAGTAGAAAAAATTAAATTTAAATCACTCTACAATAAGAATGAAAATGAAGAAATAAAAATTTTTAAACTAACACTTTCTCAATTAAAAAAAATTAATGAAAGTAAATCAATTCAAAACGTTCTCACAAAAGTTTCAATATATGAATATTTAAAAAAATTTAAAAAGAGTTAACGTTATTGATTATTTTATTATCTTTTAAGAAATCAGCAACTTGATTTGCTACGTCAATGGCAACATTAGATTGCGCTTCTTTTGAAGATGCTCCTAAATGAGGTGTTAAAAGTAAATTTTTAGCACCAAACATAACGTTATCTGTTGCAGGTTCATTTTCATAAACATCGATAGCTGCCCCTGCTATAACATCATTGTTTAAAGCGTCTTTTAAATCCGCTTCATCGATCAAACCACCCCTTGCACAATTTATAATAACTGATGTAGGTTTCATGGTAGATAGAGTTTCTTTATTAAACATATATTTAGTTTCATCATTTAATTTTGTATGAATAGAAACAATATCAGCATCTTTTATTAATTGCTCAGTTGAAACTTTTTTTGCTTTGTATCTAGATAGATCTTCATCACTAGCTGATTTAGAGTTAGTAATAATGTTCATTCCAATTGTTGAGCAAATTTCAGCAACTCTTTGGCCAATATTACCATAACCAACTATTCCAAGTGTTTTTCCTTTTAATTCAGTTCCAATAAACTTAGGTTTTTCCCATTTTCCTTGATGAGTAGAGTCATTAGCTAAATGTATGTTTCTCATAAGTGAAAACATCAGTCCAACACTTAACTCTGCAGTTGCCTCAAGGTTTCCTAAGGGAGTGTTCATTACTAAAATTTTATTTTTCGTTGCTTGAACGAGGTCAACATTATCAACACCTACCCCCGCTCTTCCTATAACTTTAAGGTTTTTGCAGTCTGCAAGTATATCGGACGTTAGTTTGGTTGCAGATCTAATTAAAATACCATCATATTGATCAATTACTTCTTTAAGTTCCTCTGGTGACATACCAGTTTTAATATCGTAATCAATTTGTTTAGATTTAAGAACGTCTTCAACTTTATTGCTCATTTTATCAGAAATTAAAATCTTCATTATCTATACCTTTCCATTGTTTCAAAAAAGGACCATTCAATCCATGGTAAAACTTTTTCAATGTCAGAGGCTTCTACGGTTGCACCACCCCAAATTCTTATTCCAGCCGGTGCGTCTTTATAAGCATTAATATCATAACCAGCATCTTCCTTCTCTAATGTAGAGCAAACCTCTTTGACTAATTTTTTTTGGTTATCACTATCTAACGCTACAAATTCAGGATGTGTAAACTTAAAGCATATACTAGTTGAAGAATAAGTATTTGGATCCACAGCCAAAAACTCTACCCAATCCCTTTGTTCAATCCAATCTCTAATGACTTGAAGATTTTTTTTGGATCTTGATATCAGTTCTTTTTGACCACCTATTTTAATACACCAATTCAAAGCATCTAATGCATCCTCAGCAGCAAGTAAAGATGGTGTATTAATTGTAGCTCCCTCAAATATATCTTTAGCAAATTTTTTATTTTTAGCTAATTGGAAAATTTTTGGCATTGGCCAGGAAGGTTCATAAGTCTCTAATCTTTCAACAGCTTTTGGAGATAAAGCGATCATTCCATGTGCGGCCTCCCCACCTAAAACTTTTTGCCAAGACCAAGTAACAACATCTAATTTTTTAAAATCCATATCCATTGCAAATACAGCAGAAGTAGCATCACAAATGGATAGACCTTCTCTCTCGTCTGGGATCCAATCGGCATTAGGTATACAGACACCTGAGGTTGTACCATTCCAAGTAAAAACAACATCATTATTGAAATTTACTTTAGTTAAATCTGGAAGCTCCCCATAGTTATCAGTTTTATGAACAGTAACATTTTCAAGTTTTAACTGTTTTGTAATATCTTTTACCCAAGTCAATCCAAAAGTTTCCCAACCACAAACCTCGACACCTTTTAATCCTAAAAGACTCCACATAGCCATTTCTATAGCCCCAGTATCTGATGCTGGTACTATACCTACTAAATAATCATCAGGTAATTCGAGTACCTCTTTTGATTTAACTATAACTTCGTTTAATTTTGCTTTACCACTTTTCGCTCTATGGGATCTTCCTAATACCGCATCACTTAATGCATCTAATTTCCAACCAGGTCTTTTAGAACAAGGTCCTGAAGAAAAAAATGGATGATTTGGTTTAATAGTGGGTTTTTGCATTATTTATATTACTCCTTAATTTTTAAGATTTATTCAATAATTTTATAAAAGAATAGCCCATCTAAGGGCTTTGGCTCAAACCAAGTAGCTTTGGGTGGCATAAATTTCAAATTTTTCGAATAATCTATAACTAAATCCATACTAACTGGTCTCATCAATGTTGATAGATCTGTTATACCTGTATCAACTTGATTAATCAAATAATCAGTCCCTAGTGTGGGTGGGACGAATTCTACCCTTTCATCATTAGTTTCATCAAAAATATTTAATATTTCTTTTAAGACAAATTCTCCAAAATCAATGCAATCTGCACCATTTGTAGAATAGTTATCTTTCAAATCAATTTTAAAAAATTTACCTTCGAAGTAGGTTACAAAAAAACGTTCTATCTTCTCGTGATACTTTAACTCCTCAACATGAAAAAATTTTTTTAAATCAGTCAAAAACGAATCTTTTTTATAATCTTTAGGAAACTTAATACTTCTATTATAAGACAAGTTTAAGCACTTAGATTTCGGGAAAACTATTGATAAAAACTTAGTATCTTTATCAACATCTAATTGTGCAAAACCCTCAATCCTATGATGGCCATCTGCAACAAAAAGTTCCTTAAAATTTATTCCACTAAAATCAGTGTTAGTTTTATATATAGAGTGAGTATATTTACCTGATTTAAACTTTATAATTGGTTTTTTATCATGATGGATATCAAGGTTTAGATCAATACTTTCATCATCATAAAACAGATAAATAGGGCTTAATTGAAATTTAACTTTAGATAATTGATCAGCTCTTTCTTTGCCTTTACTAACTAA
>CABZUC010000028.1 GCA_902528805.1 uncultured Alphaproteobacteria bacterium | reverse complement strand
AGTATTTCAAGATTTTAATATAGATATACAAGTTATAAATGTAAAACTTGGACCTGTAGTAACTCTATTTGAAATATTACCTGCTGCAGGGATTAAAATTAATACAATTATAAATTTAGCAGATGACATTTCGAGAAGTATGGGAGTCGGCGCCGTTCGAATAGCACAAATTTATGGAACTCAATACTTAGGAGTAGAGGTTCCAAACGAGCAAAGAGAACCTGTAACAATAAGAGAGCTTTTAAGTAATGATAATTTTAAAAATACCTCATTGAAGATACCTATATGCATAGGTAAAGACATATCTGGAAATATCGAAGTTATTGATCTCAGTAAAACACCTCACTTACTTGTAGCAGGAACAACTGGTTCGGGTAAGTCAGTTTTTATAAATACATTGCTTGCAAGTATTTTATATAAGTTTTCACCGGATAACTTACGTTTGATATTAATTGATCCAAAAATGTTAGAACTTAGTGTTTATAATGATATTGCCCATTTGTTGACTCCGGTAGTGACAGAGCCCAAAAAAGCAATTTTGGCTCTTAAATGGGTTTGTAAAGAAATGGAGCGCAGGTATTCATTAATGAATGAGGAAAATACAAGAAGTCTTGAAGGGTACAATCAAAACTCAATTGAAAAGCTACCCTACATAGTAGTATTTATTGATGAGATGGCGGATTTGATGATGACTGCAGGTAAAGAAGTTGAACATTATGTTCAAAGACTTGCACAAATGGCAAGAGCTTGTGGAATTCATTTAGTCATGGCCACACAAAGACCAAGTGTTGATATTATTACTGGAAGTATAAAAGCAAATTTTCCTTCAAGAATAAGTTTTCAAGTAGCTAGCAAATATGACAGCAGAACTGTGCTTGGAGAAATTGGAGCAGAGCAACTTCTTGGAAATGGGGATATGCTTATGTCAAAAAATGGTGGAAATATAATTCGATATCAATCTGCTTTTATCACTGATAATGAAGTTAACAAATTAATTAAAGAGATCAAAAAAAGTCAAGAAGTTCAATATCTTGATGAACTAGATGAAATAATTAAAAACAATGATGAAAATTTTGACACATTGAGTGATGAGGATGAAGCGTTGATTAGTAAATCAATCGATCTTATTAAATCAAGTAATAAAGCCTCTACAAGTTACCTACAGAGAAATTTTCAAGTTGGTTATAATAAAGCAGCGAGAATTATGGAAGCACTAGAACAAAGAGGAGTAGTGTCTCCTCCAAACCATGCAGGTAAAAGGGAAATATTAATTAATAATTAATTTAAGCTTTTTATCTTGAGATTGAAAATAAGCATTCATGCCAAGATCTTTTTTAAGTTGATTTTTTAAATTTGTAAGATGTGTATCTAATTTATTTATAGATATATCTTTATCCTTTTTCCAAATTAATCCATAAAGTTTATCTTTATTGATACCAGATTTTGAAATAATTAAGTTTGAGAAAATAGTATTTTGTATATCACTGAGAAGAGATTTTTTTGATTTTGTTAATAAAACTCTTTGATAAGGAAAGTAATCATAATCATTTTTGGAAATCTTAATATCAGAAATTATTCTAAGTATTTGACCATATAAGGAATTTATATCTATAGGCATAGAAAGATAATCTTTTTTACCATCACAATTTAAATTAAGATTATTATGTGTAATGTTGATTTCTATGTTCACAAAGTGCTTGTCTGCATTCATATCATTTATCAAATTTTTTTGGAGCAATAAGTTATTTATAACTGAATTAAAGAATTCGTCTTTGCACGTAATATTAATCAAGATCTAACGACTAACTTCAACAAAATTAAAATGATTAAAATATTTATCATGGACATCTTCAAAAACACAATCAATTAGATTAATACTTATATTAATATTTTCTGCATTGATTGAAACTCTTTTGATAAAACCTTTGCTACTTTTTTCAACGATTACATCTGTATTATTGTAGCTATATTTATTTTTTAAATTTGGGTACTCTGATGCAATACTCATTAACATTTCTAAGATTTCTGTGTTATTATTTATTTTTGAAACATTATTCTTATGAGCTTGATTTACTAAAAAAAAATTTTCGTCTTTTGCAATGATAGTAAACAAATTTTTATTAAAATACTCATATCTTAATTTTTGATTTTTTAAAAAGAAAAGACCTTGTTGCACTTCTCCGTTGCCATACACCTCCTCAAAATTACATTTAATCTCTAAGCCATATAAAAAGTTAATTTGAAGAAGGAAAATAATTAATAATTTTTTCACTTGAATATTCTTGAACCAATCCTAACTAAGTCTGATTTTAAAGATAATGCTATTTCATAGTCATTACTCATACCCATACTCAATTTCAGATCGTTATTAATGTAATCTCTAATATCAATCATTTTTTCGAAATATTTGTTTGGCTTCTCTTCAAATGGTGGGATACACATTAAGCCAGATACATTGAGTTTTTCAGATGTTGCATATTCATATAAGTCTAGAGTTTCATCTATTGAAACACCTGCTTTTTGCGACTCATCTCCAACGTTAACTTGTATAAAATAATTTTTTGTCTTTATGTTATCATTCGATTTTAACTGTTTAGAAATTTCTTTAATTAATTTTGGCCTATCAATAGTTTGTATTGTATCAAATAATGATAGAGCTAGTTTTACTTTATTAGTTTGAAGAGGGCCAATTAAATGAATTTTAAGATTTTGATCTTGTAAATCACGAAATTTTTCATCAGCCTCTTGGACTCTATTTTCACCAAATAGCAAGTAACCTTTATCAATTAATGATCTGACAAGTGTTTGTGGTCTATTTTTTGTTACTAAAAGTAAAGAGGCATTAGGATATTTTTTAACGTTAAAACTTACCTTTTTGAGTTCCTCATGATTTATTTCCAACCGATCAACTACCAATCAAAATTATATTTATTAAATGTATCATCTATATATTTTTCTAAAAATTTTTTTTCTTTTTGCGAAATATCAATTTCAATCAAATCGTTTTCTGGAGGGTTCTGATTTATAAAATTTTTGATTAAATTATAATCTATTTTTATTTTTGCACCTGACTGGATAAAATGAAGTATTACAGAACTTAAAACTTCAAAGGCATTTGAAATAAGGTCTTTTTTGAGAACTATCTTTCCATTTAATGAGTTTATAACATTTGGGTCAGTCCAACTTGATGTATGAGTATGCCACCCCTGTTTATTTATTTCAATATCAACATTGTTAATTTTTTCAAACGAACTATGGTTATCTAAATTCAAAAAAATATTTTGAGCTAAAGATTTATTACCTTTTAATGAATTTTTAATTTTTTGATAAACAGTATATGGATTATCAACAACATAAATGAAGGAATTTGTAAGAGTATTTTTACTAAAATTAAAATTGTTCTTGGTTGAAAAAAAGGGCAAATGATTTTTAAGAAGTTTTATTGGATCAGCATTTTCGTGCAATATTAAATATTGATAAACATATGATTTTTCAACAAAATCGGAAAAATTAAGCTTTTCAATAAGTGAAATATTATTAAGAATTGTAATCAATTTTTCTTCATATTGAAAAATGTTACTAATATTTGTCTCTATATTCTTTTTATAAAAGCTCAAGAAATTCGAAATATAAGTGGTGTCATCCTGCATGAATGAACTTATCCAAATAATCTTTGATTTAAAAATATCACTTGTATTATTTAAAATGGCCGAATTGCCTAGATTGAGTAATAGTTTGAGGTAGAGATCATTGTTGCTTTTTATTTTTTCTAAATGATCAAAAAATTCGGAATAGTTATTTGCTGAAAGAAAATCTTCAAGTATTCTTAAATTGTATTGATATTTAATATTAGTTAAAACTGACATAATTACATTTAACATACTATATTGATCCAATGAAAAATGAAATTTCAAATGTACTAAATCTTATTGAGAGTGGGGAAACTAATAAAGCATTACAAGTTGCAAAATTATTTTACAAAAAAAATGTTAATAACTTAGATGCAGTAAAATTATTAGCTTACGCATATATTCAAATAGGAAATTTCGAAAAAGTGATCGAGGTGCTCAAGAGAGGTTATGATAGAAATAAAGACTCAAGAGATTTTGACTATTTTAATAACATGGGTTATGCATTATTCCAAATTGAAGAGTATGATGAGTCTATTTCAAATCTTGAAATTGCATCCAAGCTTGAGGAAAATCCAAATGTAAAGACATCTTTGGCTGAAATTTTTTTAAAAAAGAGAGACTTTAAAAAAGCAAAAGAGATGATTTCAACAGCACTAGAAATTATAAATAAAATTGGCAGTAAATCTTTTAACAAATATGTTAATTTATTCCTTTTAATATCAGAGATAAATGGAGCTTTAAAAAATGACGATGAAACAATACTTTTATTTAGTAACATTTTAGAGGAAAGATTTAATGAAAATATTTTTTTCTTACTTTGCAACATCAACCCAAAATTAGTTAATGAAAGAATTGTTGGGAGTGCAGAGGAATATTTATTGACTAATGAAAGCAAATATAAAAATAAAATTGAGAGATTTAATTGTGTTACACCTCTTTATTTTGGTTTAGCTATGTATTATCAATCAAAGGATAAAAAAAAGTCTGAAGAGTATTTCGATTTTGGAAATAAAGAGATTTTTAACACCAGTAGGTATAATTCTTATCAATATCAGGAAAGAATAGTAAAAACTATGGAGCTTTATCAAAAAAAATATAAATCTTTTGACGAAGGATATAGAGAGCATGGAGAAAAAAACTTTTTTATTGTTGGATCTCCTAGATCTGGAACTACTTTAATAGAGTCAGTAGTTACAGCAAATGATAAAGTATTCTCGGGTGGAGAGTTAAAAAGTGCTAAAGATATAATTGAAAGAAATATCTTATCTAAAGAACAAAGTCTTAATGAGCTAAGTCATAAATTTATATCAAAATATATAAGAAGAACTTCATACTTAAGAGGTAATTATGAATACATAGTCGATAAGATGCCCGAGAATTTTTTGTATATAGGCTTAATTCAAAAACTATTGCCTAGATCAAAAATAATTCGAGTTTTCAGGAATCCTTGGGACACTGCAATCTCTCTATACAAACAACGTTATGTTTTGAATGTTCCCTATAGCGTCAGTTTTTTTAATATGGGTATATTCCTTGCAAATTTTGAAGCTATAAATTTGTTTTGGGATGCTCATGTTGAAGAAAAGAAAAACATCCTGGATATAAAATATGAAGACCTTGTCTCAAATTATTCATATTATCAGGAAAAAATTTATAAATTTCTCGGAATTAAGGCAAAATATGATGAGAGCAAAAGAGATGAATTTTTTTCTCCAACGGCTAGTACACGTCAGGTAAAAGAAGTTGTTCATCAAAGATCAATTGATAAAAAGGAGTTTTCTCATCATAAATCAGAGTTTCTTGACGCCCTCTTAATGCAAAGGGAATATTGGGTAAAAAAAGACATCAAAGCGAAAAGCAATGATTTTTTTGGATATCCTTTAAAATGACTCTGAATTATAATGTTTTTAATTTGTTGCATTTATGCAACACAATTAAAAAAAACTGCAATATTTCTCTATTTTAAATGATTATTTTCTAAATATCGAGATTATATAACTCGATTAATATTAATCTCGAAAGGATTATTAAGATGAAAAAAATCAAATACTTATTGTCTGCAATTCCTGCTGCATTCTTTGCAACAAGTGCACAAGCAGACATTTCAGTAAGTGGTAGTGCAAACGCTGCTTACACAGATGCTGGTGGTAATGCGTCAGCAACTTATGGTGGTGGTGTGTCATTCTCAATGTCAACTACAACTGACGCTGGTGTAACAATCACTGGTGCATCTGCAATCAGCAATGACTCTGACTCTGTTGGTAGTTCATCTGGTGCAACTGGTATAACTGCTCTTACATTTGGTTTCTCAGGCGGATCAATCACAATTGGTGCTGACGTTGGAACTCCAGATGGCGTAGGTAAAGTTGGAGAGTTAGTTGGTTATGCTGATGACAATCAGGTTGCTAAAACTCCTGTAGTTGGTCTTACAGAAGACGAAGGTGACGGTGTATCACTTACAACATCAATTGGTGATATGTCACTTACAGCTGCTTACGTATATGACGGAGGTGCTGGCGGTAACGTAGACGGTGCTGCAAACACTGCTTCAGGTGCATCTTTGTCAATGGCTATTGGTGCAGGTACATTAACACTTGCAACAGCTGACGAAGACATTAGTGGTACAAACAATACTGAATTTGGTGCATCATATGTATTAGCTGCTGGCGGTGGAACTCTTTCATTAGGTTTCACAGGTACAGACGGTGATACTGCTGCTAAAGAAGGTGAAGCTGTATCAGCTGCTTACTCAACTTCATTAGGTGGTGCTTCAGTAGCAATTGGTTACACAGGTCACGACGCTAACAACAAGACTGCTAACCAAACTGATGTAACATTCTCTACACCTCTTGGTGGTGGAGCTTCAATCTTTGCTGAATACACAAACGTATCAGGAGATATTGCTGCAAGTACATCTACAAAAGATGCAACAGTTATTGCAATTGGTACAAGCGTAAGCTTCTAATACCATTTAATATAAAATACTTAAACCGGGGGTAATTTACCCCTGGTTTTTTTTTGTTTAAATTTCATAAAATTGATCTAATTTAACGATTAATGTTTAAGACATTCACCTTATTTCTAACACTTATTTTCATATACAGTTGCAGCAATAATCATGAGTCTAATATGGCTAAACTTGATCAAACTTTCGGTTGTAAAGACCCTCACAAAAACTTGAGTAAAAGAAAAATGAGAGACTGTATGGCAAAACAAAGAGCAGGTGGGGAATCAATGTTTGATCTCAATGATGATTTTAATAAGCTGTTTAGGCAAGATTCAACAGTGGTTTATCAGAACTCAGTAAATCCCTACTTATGGAACGCAGGGCTTGAAGTGACCAAAACATATCCATTGAAAATTGCTGATAATCAAGGTGGTTTTATTGAGACTGAATGGATACGAGACTCTAGTGACATGGACCAAAGGTGCCTTATTAAAATACAAATAACATCTCGAGAGCTCATTACAACGGGGGTTAAATCAAGTTTTTTGTGTGAAACAAAACAAGGTGATGAGTGGATAGCAGACAATGTTGATTACATAAAAGAGGAAAATCAAATCACTTTGAAAATTTTAGACATTGCAGGCAATTTATCAAAAACTCCATTATAAATAAATCAGTGACATCTAAAAAGTATATTTTAGAAATGTTTCCTTACCCGTCAGGGAATATTCACATGGGGCATGTAAGAAACTATGTTATTGGCGATATATGTGCTCGTTACCATAAATTAAAGGGTGATGAGGTAATTCATCCTATGGGATGGGATGCTTTCGGTCTTCCAGCGGAGAATGCCGCTATACAATTTAACACTCACCCAAAAGATTGGACATTAAATAATATCAAAAATATGAAAGAGCAGCTTCAAAAACTTGATTTAGATTTAGACTGGGAGAGAGAATTGGCAACGTGCGATGAGGATTACTATAAATATCAGCAAGAGCTATTTATCGACCTTTATAGGGCAGGTCTTGCTTACAAAAAAGACGCACTTGTAAATTGGGATCCAGTTGATCAAACAGTTTTAGCGAATGAACAGGTAATAGATGGTAAAGGATGGAGAACAGGGGCGATCGTAGAGAAGAAAAATTTATCACAATGGTTTTTTAAAATAACTAATTACGCTGAGGAGCTTTTAAGTGATTTAGATAATTTAAAATTATGGCCAGAAAAAGTGAAAACAATGCAAAAGAATTGGATAGGCAAGTCAATTGGAGCTGAAATTAAATTTAAAATTTTAGACAGTGATGATTACTTAAATATCTTCACAACTAGACCTGATACTATCTATGGGGCGACATTTATAGCTGTTTCGATAAACCACCCAATAGTAAATAAAAGCTTAAATCAAGAAAAGATAGATAACATAAAAAAAGAATTTGAAGAAATTAATGATGATAAAGATAAAATGGGCGTCCCTTTACCTATTCATTGTGAACATCCAATTTTGAAAAAGAAGATCCCGGTGTTTATAGCAAATTTTGTTTTGGATACATACGGTGAAGGAGCAATCTTTGGTTGTCCTGCTCATGACGATAGGGATTATGAATTTGCTAAAAAGTATTCTTTGCCAATAATAAAGGTTATTGAATGTGATGATAAAAGTATACCCTATAGTGGAGATGGGATTGTAATTAACTCACCACTGTTAAACGGTTTAAATAAAGAAGATGCTATTAAAGAGATAATTAAAATTTTTAAGAAAAATAAAGTTGGGAATGAAAAGATAAATTATAAAATTAGAGATTGGGGAGTTTCCAGACAAAGATATTGGGGGTGTCCGATACCAGTAATTTATTATGAAGATGGTACTTACAGAGTCCTAGACAAAGAGGAGCTTCCTGTGGTCCTACCTTACGATGTAAATTTAAAAGGTAAAGGTAATGCTTTACTTAATATTGATGATTGGCGAAAAATTGTTTGCCCTAAAACAAATAAAATTGCTTTTAGAGAGACTGATACACTAGATACATTTGTGGACTCATCATGGTATTATATTCGATTTTTAGATAATAAATTGGAAAAGCCTTTTGACTCTGAAAAAGTCAATAGAATGTTGCCCGTTGATAAATATATTGGTGGTATAGAACATGCAATATTACATCTTTTGTATTCACGATTTTTTATGAAAGCTTTAAGAGATATATATAACTTAAAAGTAGACGAACCATTTAAGCAACTTTTTACGCAGGGGATGATAACTCATAAAACATACAAAACGCAAAATAATGAGTGGGTTATGCCTAAAGATATTGTGTTAAACAATAATAGACTAGTTAAAACAAAAACTAATGAAACCGTTGAAGAAGGCCCTAGTGAAAAAATGTCTAAATCTAAAAAAAATGTTATTGAACCAGATGAAATACTAGAAAATTACGGAATTGATGCAACGAGGATATTTATGATATCTGACTCACCCCCTGATAGAGAACTTGAGTGGACAGATGAAGGAATACAAAGTTCAAAAAATTTAGTACACAGAATTGAAAAATATTTCTCGCAAAAATTAAGTACTTTTAATTTGGAAACAGAAAAAAAAGTTGAAAAATTTATTCATGATATTGAGAAAAATATATTAGATTTTTCACTAAATAAATGTGTTGCGGATATTTACACATTATTTAATTATTTAGAAAAAAATAAAATATATTTGAACAATAGCACCTTAAGTAAAAAAATTATCATATGTTTATTTCCAGTATTACCAAGACTTTCATTATCGATTAATTCATTATTATTTAATTCTGAAATCCTCAATAAATGGCCAAATATAGATTTAGAACTATTGGCTGATAATAATATAAAGTTACCTATTCAAATTCAGGGAAAACTAGTAACAACATTTGATACAACTAAAGGATACAAAAAAGAAGACATCTTAAAATCAATATATAAATTAGATAAAGTTAAAAATAAAATAGTAAATAAAGAAATAATAAGGATTATAAATGTTCAAGATAAAATTATTAATATTATTGTTAAATAGTTTACTTTTTTTATCATGTACAAATAATCGACCAGATAATAATATCAAACTTTCTATCGCCTATATCGCTGGTGAATATGATGGTTTGCTCTTATCAAATCAACTAAGATCTCATTTAAAAAACTTCGATATGTTAGATGACAATTCAGAATTTCAAATACAAGCAAGTATATCTCATTCATCAAGTGTTTACATTACAAACATTGATAATACATCTGATCGAGAAAAAATTACTAGTTCTATTAATTTAAAAATTTATAACAAGAATTCCGACTGTTATACATATTCATACAATGACGGGGTTGCACAGTTTTATATTTTGGCTTCTAGTGATAATTTTGGTAGCAACAAAAAAGCTACTCAACAAATAAAGTTTGAAAATACAGATTACTTTGTAAAAAAATTTGTAAATAGTCTTACGATAAATGAATTGGTATGCAATGAGAAAAAATAATGTTGACTTAATTCATAGTTTTTTAAAAGGAGATGATAAAAAGTTATTAGTAAACCAAGTTAGTGATGAAATAGGTTGTTTTTATGAAGTTATAATAAAAAGTATGTCAAAAAAAATTAATATTAAAATACTTGATGAACCAAACTTAATTAATGATGACAATGA
>CABZUC010000027.1 GCA_902528805.1 uncultured Alphaproteobacteria bacterium | reverse complement strand
CTACAGCTGAGTCTTGTACGGGTGGTTTGCTAGCAGCGAAATTTACATCTAAGCCAGGAATATCTAAAATTTATAAGAGCGGATTTATTACATATTCAAATGACTCAAAAATTAAACATCTAAAAATCTCCCCTCATACCCTCAAAAGGTATGGTGCTGTCAGTCGCCAAGTCTGTGCTCAGATGTGTTTTCAATTACATAAAATTACAAAAAGCCAACTAACGTTTTCGACAACAGGTGTGGCTGGCCCAGATGGAGGAACTAAATTAAAACCAGTAGGTTTAGTTTTCATAGGTATATATTTTAAAAAAAAAATTTATGTTGAACAATTAAAGTTTGGTCCAAGACTCTCAAGAGCACAAATTCAAAAGGGTACAGTTAAGGAATGTTTTCAAATGGTAAGCAAGATACTAAATGGGCTATAAGCGAAATTATAATAGTTTGCTACCTGATGATTTTGTGTTGAGTGAGGAATTTGAGACAATTATCGAACAATTAGAAAATACAAAAGATCATTTTTACATTACAGGAAAAGCAGGAAGCGGTAAGTCAACTTTGTTAGCATATTTTCGATCTATCACCAAAAAAAATACTGCTGTTCTCGCTCCTACAGGTGTCGCTGCAATTCGTGTCAAGGGACAAACTATTCATTCATTTTTTGGCTTCCCCCCCAAGGTTATTCAGACAAGGCACATTAAGAAAGTAAGACAAATTGAAGTACTCCAAAATTTAGAAACTCTCATTATAGATGAAGTATCAATGGTGCGCGCTGATGTTTTTGATGCAATTGATTATAGTCTTCGTGTTCATCGTAAAAAACTTACTCAGCCTTTTGGAGGAGTTCAGTTGGTTGTATTTGGGGACTTATTTCAACTCCCGCCAGTCGTCAACATGGATGAGTCTGGTCTTCTACAGCGTATTTACTCGAAAGGTCACTTCTTCTTTCACTCAAATATTTTTCAGGATGCTCAATTTAAAACCCTTGAATTATATAGTATATATCGTCAAAAAGATGATCACTTTATTCATTTACTTAACTCTGTTCGAGATGGCTCTATAACCCACTCTCAAATAGATAATATCAATGACTCTTTAATTGATCATATTGAGATGGACGAGGGAAAAATAATTCTTACTACTACCAACGCTCGAGCAAGTAGTATTAATCAAAAATACCTAAGTCAGTTGAATGAAGAAGAGTTTTCCTACCGAGGACAGGCGACAGGTCAGTTTTACAAAGAATTATTTCCCACTGATGAAATTTTGAAATTAAAAAAAGGGGCTCAAGTAATTATGATCAAAAATGATCCTGAAAAAAGATGGGTTAATGGATCAATAGGTATTATTCACGATATTGCACAAAAAAAAATCAAAGTAAAAATCGATAAAAAAATCTTTGAAGTCAAAAAAGAAAAATGGGATCGCATTCAGTATACTTATGATGATGATCAACAAGAAGTTCAAGAAGAGATAACAGGATCTTTTAAACAGTATCCAATGCGATTAGCTTGGGCAATTACTATTCACAAAAGCCAAGGACAAACCTTTGAAAAAGTAATAATAGACATGAGCCAAGGTTCCTTTGCTCCAGGACAGCTTTATGTTGCATTAAGTAGATGTATAAGTTTAGAGGGTATAGAACTTCTAAGACCTATTAAAAAATCTGATATCATTGTTAACAATCAGTTGATAGGTTTCCAGGATAGATTAATTTAAGATGAGTAAGAAAATTTTATATAGTATTGCAGTCTTTAGCATTATTGGTATTGGTTTATATATTTCCTCAACTTTTGAATACCATGAATACTATGAGGAATGTGAAAAACAAAGTAATACCCAAGGAGGCATTGAGTCCTGTGTTGATTATAAGATACAAGAAGCAAAAAAATGATTTACCTTAAAGATAGTTACATCAAGAATTTTGAACAGAAAATTGTATTAATTGAGGAAGACAAAATCATCACTCAAGATAGCTCTTTTTATGCCCAAAGCGGCGGGCAACCCGGAGATAAAGGAATACTAGAATTTAATGATCAAAAATTCAACGTTATCAATACAATTAAGCATGAATTAGGTATAGCCCATGTTGTTGATACAGAAATTAGAGATCTTTCGGGGGATATCAAAGGGCATATTGATTGGGATCATCGTTATCGTTTAATGAAGATGCACACCACTATGCATCTTTTGTGTGCAGCATTACCTTATTATGTTACTGGAGGTTCAATTGGTATAGAAAAAAGCCGATTGGATTTTGATTTAGGAGAGGAAACATTTGAATTTGAAACGTTAAACAAAATTATAAATGAATTTATTCAACAATCTCACTCGATTTCGTATCAGTGGATTACAAATGAAGAGCTCGATCAAAAACCTGAATTGGTTAGAACACTTTCTGTCAAACCTCCAAGAACAAATGATAAAATTCGTTTAGTTAAAATTGGAGATATTGACTTACAGCCATGTGGGGGGACTCATGTAGCCAATACTAGTGAGATTGGAGAATTTAAATTTATTAAATATGAGAGTAAAGGAAAAATGAATAAGCGTGTTCAGTTTACTCTTATATAATGCATAAAGCGTCTCTTAAGGATTTTTTACTATTATTTGTATTAGCTGGTATATGGGGCAGTGCCTTCTTCAATATTAAAATCGCCTCAGAAAGTTATACTCCTATGGCTCTTGCTTTTGGTAGAATTTTTTTTGCTACAATCGTAATGCTTATTTACTGTTGGATTAGAAAAATTTCTATTGAAGCATTTGGAGAAAACTGGCTATGGTATGCAACTATAGGATTTGTAAATTTAGTTCTCCCTTTTTTCTTTATCTCATTTGGAATAGTAAAAGTTCAAAGCAATCTAGCTGCTATCTTGATGTCCACAGCCCCTATCGCAGCAACAATATTGGGTCATCTGTTTATTCAAAATGAAAAAATTAATCTTTTAAAATTTCTAGGAATACTAATTGGCTTTCTAGGGATTGTTTATCTATTCTCAGATAATATTTTAATTAATCAATCAAATATCTTCTATGCATTCATGGTAATTTTAGGTCCAGTTTGTTACACCATTGGCGGTTTGTTTTCACTTAAGCTAAAACATATAAAAAATGAAGTACTCACTTCTAGTATTCTAATTTGGGCTGTAATTATCTTACTACCAATTATGTTTATCTTTGAAAATCCAACAGAATTAAGACCTTCTTTGAACGCTACAATTTCTCTTATTTATCTAGGAATTGTTGCTACTGCTATTGCTTGGCTTATGAGATTTTATATTCTTAAAAAGAATGGGTTAGTATTTCAATCTCAAGTTGCCTACATCATCCCAATATTTGGCCTAATATTTGGTTATCTCTTTTTGGATGAAAAAATAACTTATAAAATAATCGTGGCATTGATTGCTGTTTTGATAAGTACGTACTTAATTGAAAAAAGTAAAAAAGTAAAAGTTACAGATAAACTATCTTGATGTTATTGACTTATAATATACTGTACGCAATCTAATTATGTCAGCAGATATTCTAATTAAAATTGAGAATTTAAAAAAATCATTTCAGGGAGGCCTAGAGGCTCTTAAGGGAGTTAATTTGGAAATTCAAAGAGGTGAAATTTTAGCACTCTTGGGCCCCAATGGTGCTGGAAAAACTACACTCATTAATGCAATATGCGGTATAGTCTTGCCAACCTCTGGTAGCATTACAGTTGATGGTTACGATGTAGTAAAAGACTATAGAAGAACAAGGTCTATGATTGGACTTGTACCTCAAGAACTTCATTTAGAGGCTTTTGAAAAAGTTTTCCAAAACGTGTCCTACACCAGAGGTCTTTATGGCAAGAAAAAAGATCCTGCTTTCATTGAAAAAATTTTAAGAGACCTCAGTCTTTGGGATAAAAAAGATAGTAAACTTCGAGAGCTTTCTGGTGGCATGAAGAAAAGAGCTTTGATCGCCAAAGCCTTAAGTCATGAACCAAAAATATTATTTTTAGACGAACCCACTGCAGGTGTTGATATTAATTTGCGAAGAGACATGTGGAGAGCAGTTAGAGAATTAAAAGAAAAAGGCGTAACAATAATCCTTACAACACATTACATCGAAGAAGCAGAGGCAATTTCTGATAGAGTTTCTGTGATAAATAATGGTGAAATAATAATTACAGATAATAAAAACGATTTAATGCAAAAAATGGGCCAAAAGAATTTAACCATAGAATTCCAAGAGCCTTTTAAGGAAATCCCATCTTCTCTAGGAACGTATAATCTTAAAATGAATAATAATATTTCATTAACCTATACTTATGACTCTCAGGGGTCCTCAACAGGTATTACCGCACTGCTCCAAGATATAAAATCAGCTGGGCTTAAACTAAAAGATTTAAATTCATCCCAGACATCTTTAGAGACAATATTTGAAAAATTATTGGAGGAAAGTGCATGAATTGGACAGGTATCATAGCAATTTACTTGCATGAAATGGACCGTATGAGAAGGACAACAGTTCAAAGTATATTTTCTCCTGTCATCTCCTCCTCTTTATATTTTGTTGTATTTGGTGCAGCAATTGGTAGCCGAATACCTGTAATTGAGGATATTTCATATGGATCTTTCATAGTTCCAGGTATGATAATGTTAGCCCTACTTACACAGAGCGTTTCAAACGCTTCATCTGGAATTTTTTTTCCAAAGTTTTTAGGCACTATTAATGAAATCTATGCCGCGCCATTATCAACTACAGAAATCGTTATTGGTTTTGTCGGAGCAGCTACCACTAAATCTATAATTCTGGGGAGCTTAATTTTGGCAACGGGTTTATTTTTCGTTGAAATTTATATTATGCACCCATTTGCGATGATCCTGATGCTTGTTTTAACATCTTTAACTTTTAGTTTACTTGGTTTTTTGATTGGAATGTTGTCAACTAATTGGGAGGAACTCTCTATATTTCCTACTCTTATTTTATCACCACTTGTTTTTCTTGGGGGCTCACTGTACTCCATAAACTGGCTACCAGAATTTTGGCAGAATGTGTCCCTAGTAAATCCCGTGCTTTATTTAGTGAGTGGCTTTCGATGGAGCTTTTATGAAATGGCTGATGTAAGCATTACTACAAGTCTAATTATGATATTTACATTCCTAATACTTAATATCACTGCAATTATTTATATTTTCTCTAAGGGCTTTAAAATCAAAGATTAATTACAGATGTCAAATAGGATCGTCTGGTTTAAAAAAAATTTAAGGTATAAGGATAACGAAACCTTAATCGATGAAGATAAAAAATCGATCTTAATTTATATAATTGAACCTGAACTCTGGAAACAAAAGGACATGTCTTTAAGACAATGGCAATTTACTTTAGACAGCTTAAAAGATCTTCAACAACAATTAATTAAAAATAATTTATATCTAAATATTTTATGTGGAGATGCTTTAGAGATATTTAAGTTTTTAAAGGATAAATATAATTTTGATAGTGTTATAAGCGAACAAGAAACAGGAATTAAATGGACTTTTGAAAGAGATAAAAAATTAAAATCTTTTTTTCTCCAAAATGATATTCATTGGATTGAGTGTGCCTATCCGGGTGTAAGACGTGGACATCATGATAGAAATCAATGGGCAAAATTTTTTAGAAAGGATATTCTTAGATATACAAATTCACCCATCATTAAAAAGTCGATAAATTTAGGATTAAAAAATTATGATTTACCAAAAATTTTCTACGACTCTACTCCTTGCCCTAATAGACAGAAAGGGGGCTCACTAGAGGCAGAAAAATTATTAAGCACTTTTCTTAACAGAAGAGGTGAAAACTATCAATTTGAGATGTCTAGTCCTATAAGTGCAGAAAAAAGTTGCTCAAGATTATCGACTCATTTGACGTACGGGACGATATCACACCGTTCAGTTTTCCAAGAAGCTACTCAAAAAAAAGAAAAGATACAATTGACTAATAAAAATTTTGCTAAATCTATAAATTCTTTTTTATCTCGTTTGCATTGGAGATCACATTTTATCCAAAAATTGGAGGATCAACCATCGATTGAGCACGAGAGTTTTATTCCAGTCTATGACCAAATACGTGAAAAAGATTTTAGAAAATTAGATGCTTGGATAGAGGGAAAAACAGGTGTGCATTTTATAGATGCATGCATGATTTATCTTCGAAATCATGGATGGATTAATTTTAGAATGAGGGCGATGCTAGCTTCGTTCGCGTCCTATAATCTATGGCTAGATTGGAGATATTTTGGCCCACGCCTTGCAGCTTTATTTACTGACTTTGAGCCTGGAATACATTACAGCCAGCTACAAATGCAATCAGGAACGACCGGAATTAATACAATCAGAATGTATAACCCATATAAACAAGCCTTAGATCAAGACCCTGAGGCGAAATTTATAAAATCACAATTACCTGAGTATAATAATTTTCCACCCAGCTTTTTTTTCAAACCCCCTGAGCTATCTAACAATGAAAATTTATTTAACGACTCTAAACTTGAAACAATAGTTGATGTTGCCAAAACAGCAAAGTTCGCGAGAGATAAAATTTTTAGTATCAGGAAGCTCCCAGAACATCAAAAGATGGCCAAAAATGTTTTTATCAGACATGGTAGCAGACAGAATAGATAACAATTTTGCTAGATTTTTGAAGTTTACTTTTTTTAAAACAACCTATTAACTCATTTTAGATGTTTGAAAATCCTGATTATATTGTAATTGGTTCTGGATCGGCAGGATCTACAATAGCTTACAGGCTTGGGGAGAACCCAAAGTTAAAAATTCTAGTTTTGGAATTTGGTGGACTAGACAAAAGTCCATTTATCCAAATGCCCGCTGCTCTCTCTTACCCTATGAACATGAATAAGTTCGATTGGGGCTATAAAGCTGAACCTGAGCAAACATTAAACGGAAGGTCTTTAGCCTGTCCAAGAGGTAAAGTTATTGGAGGTTCCTCTTCAATAAATGGAATGATTTATGTAAGAGGAAATGCTGGTGATTATAATCAGTGGGCAGAAAGTGGAGCGAAAGGGTGGGATTATCCAGATGTTCTTCCATACTTTCAAAGAATGGAAGCAAGCCATGGAGGCAAATCTGAATTTAGAGGGAGATCTGGCCCATTAAATATAACTCATGGCAAAAGAGATAATCCTTTACATAACGCTTTTGTAAAAGCAACTGAACAAGCAGGGTATACATACACTGAAGATTATAATGGTTTTCGACAAGAGGGCTTTGGGCCTGCTGACATGAATGTTTGGAAAGGTTCACGTTTTTCAACAGCTAAAGCTTATTTAAAACCAGCATTAGCAAAGAAAAATGTAAAACTCATCACTAAAGTTTTAGTCGATAAAATTATATTTAGTGAAGATAAGGCAAAAGGGGTGGAAGTATTTCATCAAGGCCAAAAAAAAATTTTTAATGCCAATATCGGAGTTGTTTTATCAGCTGGTGCTATAAATAGTCCAACAATTCTCCAAAGATCAGGAATTGGAGAGGGCAATGATTTAAATAACCTAGGAATTGAGGTTATTAAAAACTTACCTGGAGTTGGTAAAAATTTACAAGATCATTTAGAAGTTTATTTTCAAGTGAAGTGTTTACAACCAGTAACACTTAACAAGTACTTAAACCCATTTTCTAAATTGCTAATCGGTATGCAATGGATGTTTCTTAAAAGTGGGCCAGGCTCGACAAACCAATTTGAAACACTTGGATTTATTCGTTCAGATAAAAATATTCCATATCCTGATATCCAATTTCATTTTCTCCCCGTTGCAATAAGATATGATGGTAAAGCACCAAGTAAAGGACATGGTTTTCAATTACATGTAGGACCCATGCGCTCAAAATCTCGAGGATTTGTGAAGTTAAAGTCTAGCAACCCTTTTGAGGCACCTTTAATAAAATTTAACTATATGTCTCATGAAGAAGATTTTCCAAACTTTAGAAAATCACTCAGGCTTTCCAGAGAAATTCTTAACCAAGATGCGTTAGCTCCTTTTAAAGGAGGTGAAATTCAACCCGGAGATAATGTTGTATCAGATGAGGGACTTGATGAATTTATAAAAAATAACTGTGAAAGTGCTTACCATCCATGTGGTACTTGTAAGATAGGAGAAGAAAACGATCCTTCATCAGTTGTTCAAAATGATTGTAAAGTTAAGGGTTTTTCAAATTTTTATCTTGCGGACTCCTCAATTTTTCCTCAAATCTGTAACGGAAATCTCAATGCACCATCTATAATGACTGGCGAAAAAGCATCGGATCATATTTTAGGAAAACCTCTTTTAGCTCCATCTAATTTACAGCCCTATACTCATCCAAACTGGCAGAATTCTCAGAGATAATATTGATGATCAGATTCATTCTCTTTTTTTTGATACTTCCATTAATTACTTATGCAGATAAACATATCCCTTATTATAAATCTTTAGCTCATGACGAGTCTTGGCTACGTCACTATCCAGAAAATCAAGATTTGAGTAAGCAAACAGAGAAATTTCTTCTTACAGAAGAAAATATGCCAGTGAAGATTATAGAAGAGTTTCAAAATAGTTGGAGTTCTTATACTGACTGGTATCGTATAGAGTTATTTAATGGCATACAGGGCTGGATTGCTCATAATCAGTTATCTAAAAAAAGAACTTTGTTAGTCTTAGAGGATACTGAATTATATGCTTTGAAATCTTATGATCCTGAGTCTCTCTTGACTATTCAAAAAGGATTAATTCTTGCACCAAAAATTGTAAATTTATTAGAGGTTGATGAGACAATGGTTAAGATAAGTATTCCAGAGGGTAAAAAATCTTCGATTAAAGGGTGGATACCAATCGATAAGAGAGTGTGGGGAGTTTCTAACACAGAAACACAATTTATCAATGATTAGATACTTACTATTGTTGTTACTCGTGGTACAAAACTTGATGGCTTACAGTGAATCTCCTTATAGGGTGGTTTATCAAACGGATACATACGAAATTCGATATTATGAGGAACGTTTAATAGTAGAAACTCAATACTCCAATCAAAATAATGGATTTCAAAAACTCTTTAAATATATATCAGGCAACAACAAACAAAGTCAAAAAATTGAAATGACCACACCAGTTAATGTCACAGAAATTGAAAATCAGTTTGTTATGCAATTTTACTTACCCAAGAGATTTCAACAAAATGAGGTACCTCTACCCTCAGATAAATCAATAAAAATTTCAACAATAGAACCAGGATATTTTGCAGTAATTAGATATTCAGGTTTTGCCTCTGATAAAAATTTTCACAAACATAGAGAAATTTTAAAAAGGGATTTAAATGCCGATGATATAAAAGTCTTAGGTCCCCCTATTAAAGCTACATATGATGGTCCTTTTACACTTCCCAATCTTCGAAGAAATGAAGCAATTTTTTTAGTTGATTGGAAGGAGCCTCTTTGATGCAAAGTAAAAATACAGAAAAAAATTTTGGATTTGGTACTCAAATAAGAAAATCTCCATTTTTTGATGCTACAGTTCGATGGGGGGCTACTGGCTTTTCAGTTTATAACCACATGTATATCCCCAGAGATTTTGGTGACCCTGAGAAAAATTTTTGGAATTTAGTTAATGATGCAATTTTATGTGATGTAGCAGTTGAAAGACAAGTTGAGATAACTGGTCCTGATGCATTTCAGTTTATTCAATTACTTACACCGCGTGATCTTAGCAAATTATCTATAGGGCAGTGTAAATATGTTCTTATTACCAACGAAAAAGGGGGAATACTCAATGATCCTGTCTTACTTCGTTTAGATGAAAATCATTTTTGGTTATCTCTATCTGATAGTGATATTTTACTATGGGCTCAAGGTGTTGCAGTAAATTCAGGGCTAAATGTTAGCATCAATGAACCAGATGTTTCACCTCTTCAGCTGCAGGGACCAAAGTCAAGAGAGATTATGGTGAAATTATTTGGAGAAAGTATAAGAGATTTAAAATATTACTGGCTCAAAGAATTAGAATTAGATGGTATTCCCTTAGTTGTATCTCGCACTGGATGGTCTACAGAACTTGGATATGAATTATTTTTACGAGACGGAACTCTGGGAGATAAATTATGGGAAATGATCATGAAGGCAGGGAATGAATATGGTCTTCAGCCTGGTCACACATCAAGCATTCGCCGTATAGAAGGAGGTATGTTGTCATATCACGCGGATGCAGACATACAAACTAACCCATTTGAGATGGGACTCGAAAGACTAGTATCTTTGGATAGTGATATTAATTTCATTGGTAAAAAAGCACTTATTGAAATCCAAAAAAAAGGAATAAAACGTCAGCAAATTGGTT
>CABZUC010000026.1 GCA_902528805.1 uncultured Alphaproteobacteria bacterium | reverse complement strand
GCAGTAGGAAGAGCAGCTGGTTCAGTTGTTTTAGAGGTTAGACAGCAGTTTAAAGAAAAAAAAGGTATAATGTCTGGTAAAGAAAAACCTGACTATGGCAGGTGTGTTGATATACTTACAAAAGCAGCCATTAAAGAGATGATCATTCCATCTTTATTACCCGTACTTTCGCCAGTTATTATTTTCTTTGGTGTTTATTCTCTTACAGGAAGCGTCAATACTGCCTTTCAAGCACTTGGTGCTCTTTTAATTGGAGTTATTATAACTGGTTTCTTCGTAGCTATATCGATGACAGCAGGTGGTGGTGCATGGGATAATGCAAAAAAATATATCGAAGATGGAAATTTAGGTGGAAAGGGTAGCGAAACTCATAAGGCTTCTGTTACGGGAGATACTGTTGGCGATCCTTATAAGGATACCGCAGGCCCAGCTGTTAACCCAATGATTAAAATAACAAATATTGTATCAATACTATTGCTATCAATAGTTGTTCACTTAAACATTATTTAATTTAAGTCAATTTCTTCAACAGACCTTAAAATATTATTTTCAAATTTTAATTTTAAGGCCTTGTTGTAGACGGTTTGCTTGAAAGCAGCCATTCCTTTTTTTTTGTCGGACCTATAAATCCACAAATTTTCAAGGTTTTCTTTTATTAAAGGCGGACCGATAATTGTTATTATGTCTTCTTTTGAGTAATCGATTTTTTGATAATTTTCTTTGATTTCATTAAAACTGTTTTCTGAAATACCAGAAAAATATACATCTTTTGAGCAAGAAAATAAAATTATTGAGCATAGAAGGGCTAAAATAATTTTATGAATTTTAAAAATATTCACAATAAAAACAAATAAGGTATAAGTTTCTTTAAAGCAATAATAAACATACATGGATAAGTATTTAATAAATCTTGATCTTCACGGTGGTGACTTTGCACCAAACTCAGTTCTAGAAGGGGCAAATATTGCTAAAACCAATAATTCATCTATTAACTTTAATTTACACTCAGAAAAATCTATTTATGAAAAATTTAAACCAATATTTTCAGACTTATTTGATAACTCTCAATGGACCCAATCTCAAAATTTTATTTCCCCAGATATGAAACCTAGTGATGCATTAAAAAAAGATAATCGAAACAGTTCAATGTCTAATGCTATTTTGAATTTAAAAGATGATAAAAATCAAATAAGTATTTCAGCAGGAAATACAGGTGCCATGATGGCATATTCAACTGTTTATTTAAGGACAATTGAAAATATAACAAGACCAGCGATTGCGTCTCTTTTTCCATCAGAAAAACATCCAGTATGTTTTTTAGATTTAGGAGCAAATGCTGAATGCAGTTCAGAAAATTTATTAGATTTTGCTGTTATGGGCAGCACATACTATAAAGTTCTTTATCCACAGATTGACGCCAAAGTAGCACTTTTAAATATTGGATCAGAGGAACTTAAAGGAAATAATTTAATTCAAGAGACACATGAATTAATGAAAATTGATAAAAGAATAAATTATAAGGGTTTTGTAGAGGCGGATGAGATAACCTCCACAAACAACCATGTCATTGTTACAGATGGATTTTCTGGAAATATTGCACTTAAAACAGCTGAAGGTGTATCTAAATTTATAACTGACTCTTTAAAAAAAAGTTTGACTTCCTCTCCATATTCAAAATTTTTATCTTTATTGCTTAAAAAAAATTTTAATAATTTTAAAAATTCAATCGATCCTAGAAACTATAATGGAGGAATGTTCATTGGAGTAAACGGTATAGTTATAAAAAGTCACGGTAATGCAGACTCACATGCATTTGCAAATGCAATAGAATTTGGTGTCAAATGCATTGATGCTAATTTACTTAATGAGATTAAGAAAAATGTCTCAAGATAAATTAACTAGAGAAACAATAGCTAAACAAATTTCAATTGAATTCGGTATTGCTTATTCTACAGTTTATAAAAAAATTGATAAAATTTTAGAAATTTGGAGTAATATGATGATCAACTCAGATCTATCAATAAATTATATTGGCTCTTTTAAAATAAATCAAAAAAATGAAAGAATTGGAAGAAATCCAAAAACAAAAGAAGAGCATTTAATAAAATCAAGAAAAGTTATAAGCTTTAAAAAATCCAATAAACTAATCCTATGAACAAAAACTTTTATAATATAGATGATGTATCCCAGATAGTGGGGGAGCAAAAACACACTATAAGATTTTGGGAAAGTAGAATTTCAAAATTGAAAGTTATTAGAACTCAATCAGGCCACAGATTGTATGATTATGAAAACTTACTCCTTTTAAAAAAAATAAAAAATTTACTTGATGTCCAAAAATTAACTTTAGATGGTGTAAATGATTATTTATCAAAATCAAAATCAAAAAATAAATCACTAAATGATAATATTCTCTCAGATTTAAAAGATTTATTGGGACTTCTTAAAAATTCTAGATAATCTAAGATTAACAAAGGTTCATGTAGTATTCGTCTTACGGGCTTAAGGTCGCTGGTTCAAGTCCAGTGATCATAAACACATTAAAATTACGAAAATAATGATTAAAACTCTATAGTATCTCAATAAATATCAAATTTTTATCTATAATCCTTGATTTTTTAATGATTTTACTTATATTCCCCCTATCGTGAAAACAACTACTCTAAAAAAGTCTAAGTTTCAGAAAGAATGGCATCTTTTAGATGCTACTAATATTTCTGTGGGTAGACTTGCTTCTAGAGTTAGCTTGATACTTAAAGGTAAAAATAAACCTCAATACTCTCCTAATTTACCAGTTGGAGATGGCGTTATTATTATTAATACTGACAAATTAAAATTTTCAGGTAATAAATCCACTGATAAAAAATATTACAAACATACAGGCCATCCTGGTGGTATAAAAGAAATTACTCCAGAGAAGCTTATGGAAAAAAATAAGTCTGATGATATTATTAAAAAAGCAATTAAAGGAATGCTTCCTAATTCTCCTTTATTTAGGGATCTTATGAAAAATAACTTAAAAATATACAAGGATGCTAATCATCCTCATGACTCTCAAAATCCAAAATTATTAGATTTTAAGTCAATGAACAGGAAGAATGAAGTTAATGTCTAATCAAGTTTATAGTACAGGCAGACGAAAAGAGTCTATTGCGAGGGTATGGATATCCAACGGAACGGGAAATATTACAATTAACAAAAAAAAAATTGATGATTATTTTCCAGACAAAGCTCTTAGAATGATAATTAACCAACCTTTGGAAGTAGCAAAAAAATTAGACTCTGTAGATCTTAGAATTACGGTACTTGGTGGTGGTTTATCTGGTCAAGCTGGTGCAATTAAACATGGTATCAGTAGATCTTTAACAAAAATTGACCCTAATACTAAAGATATATTAAAAAAAAATGGTTTCTTAACAAGAGACTCAAGAACAGTAGAACGTAAAAAGTATGGTAGGCAAAAAGCTAGACGTAGTTTTCAGTTCTCTAAAAGATAACTTTTTTTTTATAATTCCTGTCATATTTCTTTTGATAATTATTGTTTCCTGTGAAAGATCATTTCAGGATTTTGATAAAAATTTACTTCAAAAGAAAAAAGAGTTAGAGGAATTTAATGAAAAGAGTAGTATTAGAAAAGAACAAATTTTAAAATCTCAAAATGAATAAAATCAGATTAGCAATTTTAGGATTAGGGGTTGTGGGCTCCCATGTTGTTAAGCTACTAGAAAAGAATTCGTATATTCTAGATAATACGAAATGTGAAATAGTTGCTATTGCCGCAAAAAATAAAAAAAAGAAAAGAATTTTCAACATTAGCAAATATAAATGGGTAAATGATTTTAAAAGCTTAAATGAATTTAAACCTGACTTAATTATTGAAACTATTGGAGGTACAGGAAAATACATAAATGATCTCTATAATTTCTGTTTAAAAAATAAAATATCTCTTATCACTGCAAATAAAGCACAATTAGCTGAAAAGTCTGATTTATTTTTTAAAGGATTTGATAAGAGAAATTTATTTTTAGGGTTTGAGGCTGCAGTATTGGGTGCTGTTCCAGTATTGCGTACTATAGAACAAAGTATTCACCCATCAAAAATTAATACTATTTATGGAATTTTTAACGGTACAACTAATTATATAATTTCAAAGATGTACGAAAATAAGATTAGCTTTAAAGAAACATTAGAACAGGCAATTAATAACGGATTTGCAGAACAGGACTCAAGTGCAGATTTGTCTGGCAAAGACGCTATGCATAAGCTTGTATTACTTTCAAATATATCTTTTGGAAAAAAATTTAAATTTTCTGACATGCACTATGATGGAATAGAAAACATTAAGCTCATTGATTTAGAGCAGGGTCTTAACCTTGGTTATAAATTAAAACTTGTTTCAATAACAGAGAGGAATAATGATAAATTTTTTTCATCCGTAGCACCTTGTTTCGTTCCAAACTCTAGCCTAATAGCAAAAACTAATTTTGAAGAGAATGTAATTACTTTTGAAGGAGAAAATTTTTTTAAGACTAGCCTAGTTGGAAAAGGAGCAGGTGGATATCCGACGGCTACTTCTGTTATTTCTGATATCAAAAGATTTATTATTTATTCTCCAGACAAAGGTGTATTTATTAAAAAATACTCACAAATGTTGACAGCTAGGTTTGTTAATCAATCTCAAAGAATTAGGCCATACTATTTAAGAATGTCTGTACTTAATAAAGTAGGTGTTCTTAAATCGATAGCACAATTATTTTCACAAAAATTAATTTCTATAAAATCTATTATTCAATTAAATACTTCAAATGAGAAAGTAGTACCTATTATTATAATATCTGACCCAGTTGGTTTAAAAAATATTACGCAAGTTATTGATAATTTGAAAAAAACCAATTTTCTTAAAAACGAAATTTCTGTAATCAGAATAGAGGAAAATATTGGATAGAAATCTAGCTATAGAGTTGGTCAGAGTTTCCGAATTTGCAGCACTGGCCGCATCCAAACATATAGGAAGAGGAAATGAAAAAGCTGCTGATCAAGCCGCCGTTGATGCAATGCGAAAGTGCCTAAACTCTCTTACTATATCGGGAACTGTTGTTATAGGTGAAGGTGAAAGAGATGAAGCACCTATGCTCTACATTGGAGAAAAAGTTGGTCAAGGTGGTCCAAATGTTGATATTGCACTTGACCCTTTAGAAGGGACGACAATTACAGCTAAAGGTGGCGAAAATGCTATGGCAGTTATTGCTTTAGCCCAAGAAGGAGGTTTTTTAAATGCCCCTGACGTTTATATGAGAAAAATTTCAGCCAAAGTCAATGATGAAACGGTTATATCCTTAAGCCAAGATTTAAAATCAAATATTAAAGAGCTAGCAAGATATAAAAAAATTAATACTGAAGATTTAGTAATATGCATTCTCGATCGTGAAAGACACTTAGATGATATTGAAACTATAAGATCTGCAGGTGCAAGAATTAAAATAATTGGAGATGGAGATGTAAGTGCAGTTATTTCCTCAGTTATAGATAATAGTAATATTGATATGTATTATGGTATAGGTGGCGCACCAGAGGGAGTACTAGCTGCTGCCGCTTTGCAATGTGTAGGAGGTTATTTAGAGGGCCAGCTAATATTCTACAATGATCAAGAAATAGAGAGAGCAAGAAAAACAGGTATAGAAAACTTAGATAAAATTTATAAGCTTAATGATCTTGCTACTGGTGATGTAATGTTTTCAGCCACAGGCGTAACTGATGGAACTATGCTTCGAGGTATAAACATCAATAAAAAATTTGCAGAAACACACTCTATTGTGATGCGCTCTAAAACAGGAACTATCAGACAAATTGATGGAAAACATAACTTCGACATCAAGCAACTTGACTACTGAAAAGACCTTTAACGGTACAGTTTGGAGACCATCAAATTTAGATCTAAATGAAGATACAGCTTTTGAAGTTGCTCAAAAAAATAATATATCAATAAATCTATCAAAATTATTAATTAACCGTAATATAAAAAAAATATCTCACTTTTTAAATTCAAAGTTAAAAGAAAATATTTCTGTAAATGAAATTTTAAAACTATCTAATTTAAAAAAGACAATTACTTTTTTTGAAAATATTAATAATGATAAGAAAATTTCTATTTTTTCAGATTACGATGTAGATGGAGCTTGTGCTGCTGCTATTTTTAAAAAATATCTTACTCAATTTGGCATTGAGGTGTTTGTTTATATTCCAAACAGATTGAAAGAGGGGTATGGATTAAGTACCCCAGCCTGCGATAAATTACTAGAATTCAGCTCTAATATTTTAGTTTTAGATTGTGGAAGTAACAATATTGATGAGCAAAAATATATTCATAAACAAGGAGCAAATCTTCTTGTAATAGACCATCACGAATGTGAAAGTTACTTTAATGAAACTATTGTTATAAATCCTAAAACTCCAGAAGATAAGTCTAATCTTGATGATTTATGTGCCACAGCATTATCATTTCTAGTTCTGGTTTTTCTAAATCATGAAGATATTTTTCAAAAAAAAGATATATTGCAATATCTTGATCTTGTTTCACTAGCTACAATTTGTGATTTAGTCCCTCTAAATAATATAAATCGATCATTTGTTAAGCAAGGATTGAGGATAATTAATTCAGAAAATAAAAATAAAGGTATTCAAACTTTAATAAATCTAACAAAGATTAAGCAGAAAATATCTGAGTATCATCTTGGATATATTATTGGGCCTAGGATTAATGCAGGGGGAAGAATGGGAGAGTCTTTACTGGCCTATAACCTCTTATCATCTGAAAACATACACCAAGCTATTCAAGTTGCACAAATTATTGAGTCTCATAATCAAAATAGGCAAAAAATTCAAACTAAAATCGTAAAAGAGATAGATTTAGATCATAACAATAACGTTAATATAAATTTTTTTTATGATGAAAAATGGCATATCGGTGTAGTAGGGATTATTGCCGGAAGGCTTATGCGTATAAATAACCGACCATCATTTGTAATGACGCAGTCTAATGATTTAGTAGTTGGTTCTGGTAGATCTCAGGGTGAAAAAAATATTGGACTATTAATGATGCAAGCAACACAAAAAGGTATTCTAGTAAAAGGAGGTGGTCATCACAAAGCCTGTGGTTTTACATTAAAAAAAGAAAATGTTGACTCTTTTAAAAGTTTTTTAATTGATCAGACAAAGGATATAGATATTTTAAAAGAAAAGTCTTATGACTCATTAATTGATGTGAATGTGATCAATGAGAATCTTTTAAAAGACCTAGAATATTTAAGCCCCTTTGGTCAACAAAATGCAGAACCAATTTTCAAAATTGAAAAAGCAAAAATTGATATTTTAAAAATCTTTAAAGATAAGCATGCAAAATTAAAGGTATCTGATAACCTTGGCTTTTCATGTGAAGGAATGTTTTTTGATGTTTCATCAACAGATCTTAAAAATTATTTAGCAAATCGATCTGAGTTTAATTGTTATTTTAAGGTTAAAAAAGATCCGTATAGCGATAAAACTATAATACACCTTGAAGATATTCATTGATTGATTTTTTATTAAATCTAGCTATTTTGTTTGTTTTAAAGATCGATGTCTCCTTCGTCTAGCGGTTAGGACATCACCCTTTCACGGTGAAGACACGGGTTCGATTCCCGTAGGAGATGCCAAAATATTGACTTTAATTTCACTTAGTGAAATTGCTAAAATAATCTTTTTAAAGCAATCCATAAGGTCATTATTTGAATAGAAAGGATATAGACTAAATTATGCCAGGTAAAATTTCACTTTTCGTCCCAGGTCCAACCAATATGCCTGATAGAGTAAGACAGGCAATGGATATTTCAAATGAGGACCACCGTGCACCCGGAATGGATAAATTTTGGCATCCACTAATAAATGATTTAAAAAAAGTTTTTGAAACAACATCAGGTCAACCAATTATATTTCCTGGTACAGGCTCTAGTGGATGGGAAGCAGCACTTACTAACTTGTTAAGCAAGGGAGATAAAGTTTTATCTGGAAGATTTGGACATTTTTCTCACCTTTGGATTGAAATGTGTAAAAAACTTCACATTGATGTTGAAGAAGTGGATTGTGAATGGGGCTCAGGAACGCCACATAAAGAATTTGAAAAGATTTTATCAGCTGATAAAGATCATAAAATAAAAGCTGTACTTGTTACACAAAACGAAACATCTACTGGTGTTACAAATGATGTTAAAGCCACTAGAGAACTTTTAAATAATCTTAATCATCCAGCTTTATTATTTGTTGATGGGGTAAGTTCCATAGGTTCAATAAAATTTGAAATGGATGTATGGGGCGTTGATGTTGCAGTCTCTGGATCTCAAAAAGGTTTTATGTTACCCGCAGGTCTTGCTATTTCCTGCGTTAGCCAGAAGGCACTTGAAATTGCTAAAACTTCAAATTTACCCAGAGCATATTACGATTATCAAGATATGTTAAAAATTAATGAAACAGGTTACTGGCCTTATACTAATCCCATGCCATTATTAAGAGGTCTACGTGAGGCCCTTGATATGATGATGGAAGAGGGACTTGATAACATCTATTCACGTCATAAGTTTCTCGCTGAATCAGTTCAAAAAGCTACAAGTGCTTGGGGACTTAAACTTTGTGCAAAAGATCCATCTTTATACTCTAATACCGTTACAGCTATCATGGTTCCAGAGGGTATTGACTCCACAGATGTCGTTAAAACAGCTTACAACAAATATAACACTTCCTTTGGCGGTGGATTGAATAAAGTCGCTGGAAAGCTATTTAGAATAGGTCATCTTGGTGATTTAAATAGCACTATGATACTTGGAGCAATTTCAACAGCCGAATTAGCAATGTATGATGTAGGAATAAAGTTTGAACTTGGAAGTGGCGTTGCCGCAGCCATCAAACATTTAAAAGTCTAAATGAAAATTTGTATTTACGGTGCTGGTGCAATAGGTGGTTACCTTGGGGCAAAATTAACTGAAATTGGTGCTGATGTCACTTTGATTGCAAGGGGTCCTCACTACGAAGCTATCAGACAAGATGGATTAAGATTAAGAAAAGATGGTAAAGAACTTGTTGTGTATCCAAAGTGCGTTGACACAGCAGAGAAAGCAGGAAAACAAGATTATATTTTTGTGACTCTAAAAGCGCATTCTGTGCCAGGTTGTCTTGATGCTTTTGAAGTACTTATGAAAGAAGATACGTCATTTGTTTGGGGAGTAAATGGTATTCCTTGGTGGTACTTTTATAACCACAGTAATCCTGACTTCAAAGATAAAAAAGTCACCTCAGTTGATCCAGATGGAAGTCAATGGTCTCGAATAGGCCCTGAAAAAATTATTGGTTGTATTGTCAATCCAGCCTCGGAGGTAATCAAACCAGGTGTTATTCAACACCTAGAGGGTGATAAGTTTCAATTAGGAGAAATTAACGGCGAGGAAACAGATAGAATTAAAAATCTTTCTGAGACATTAGAAAAAGCTGGCTTTCAAGCACCAGTAAGACCAAATATTAAGGGAGATATTTGGCTAAAGCTTTTTGGTAACTTATCTCTTAACCCTATCAGTGCACTTACTACATCTACTCTTGTCAAAATTTGTAGCAACCATGAAGTTAGGGATGTTGTTAAAAATATGATGAATGAAGCACATGCCATTTCTCAAAGTTTAGGAATTGATAAACCTTTTGATGTGGAAAGAAGAATAGATGCAGCTAAAGCAGTGGGCGAACATAAAACATCAATGCTTCAAGATTTAGAACGTGACAGGCCAATGGAAATCGATGCTTTAATTTCTTCAGTTCAAGAACTTGGTAGAATTACAAATATTCCAACACCAACAATTGATACAGTACTTGCTTTAACAAAACTTAGAGCAAAAGAAGCTAAATTATATTAACTTAGTGCCTCTTTAATTGTTTCGCCTAATTTTGCTGGTGACTTGGAGATATGAACTCCTGCCTCCTCTAAAGCACTAAACTTTGACTCAGCAGTACCTTTTCCTCCGGAAATAATGGCGCCGGCATGACCCATTCTTTTTCCAGCAGGTGCGCTTGCACCAGCTATAAAAGATGCAACTGGTTTTTTAATTTCAGATTTTTTTATAAACTCCGCAGCCTCTTCTTCAGCAGTGCCACCAATCTCTCCTATCATAATAATACCCTCAGTTTCAGGGTCTTTTAAAAATAAATCAAGACAGTCTATAAAGTTTGTACCATTAATTGGATCTCCACCAATACCAATACAAGTTGATTGTCCTAGACCTACTGCAGATGTTTGAGCGACTGCTTCATAAGTAAGAGTCCCTGATCTACTAACAATGCCTATTTTTCCTTTTTGATGAATGTGGCCAGGCATGATACCTATTTTACATTCATCTGGTGTAATTATTCCTGGACAGTTTGGACCAATTAAACGTGATTTCGATTTTTCTAATTTTCTTTTTACCTGCATCATATCGAGTACTGGGACACCCTCAGTTATACAAACAATTAACTCCATATCAGCATCAATAGCTTCAATAATAGCACCTGCAGCAAAGGGAGGTGGAACATATATTACAGTTGCATTTGCTTCTGTAGTATCTTTAGCTTCCTTGACACTATTAAATACTGGAAGACTTAAGTGTTCTTGACCACCTTTCTTTGGGGTCACGCCACCGACCATCAGTGTTCCGTATTTAATTGCTTGTTCTGAGTGGAAAGTTCCTTGCGAGCCTGTAAATCCTTGGCAAATAACTTTGGTATTTTTATCTATTAATACTGACATGATCTCTCCTTTAATTTAAAGCCTTAACTGCTTTTTGGGCCGCATCATCTAAATTATCAGCAGATATTATTGAGAGCCCAGATTTATTTAAAATTTCTTTTCCTAGGTCAACATTGGTTCCTTCTAATCTTACTACCAATGGAACTTCTATAGACAGCTCTTTAGCTGCAGCTACAACACCTTCAGCAATGATGTCACATTTCATAATACCACCAAAAATATTTACCAAAATTGCTTTCACATTTGGATCCTGCAAAATAATAGAGAATGCTTTAGCTACTCTTTCTTTTGTTGCTCCACCTCCAACATCTAAGAAATTTGCAGGACTACCACCGTGTAATTTAATAATGTCCATTGTGCCCATTGCTAATCCTGCTCCATTAACCATGCAACCAATTTGACCATCTAATTTTACATAGTTAAGTTCGTGTTTTGATGCTTCGATTTCAGCTGGATCTTCTTCAGTTTCATCTCTCATAGACACAACATCTTTATGTTTATAAAGTGCATTATCGTCTATGGATACTTTTGCATCTAAAGCTAAAAAATTACCTTCGCCAGTTAAAACAAATGGATTAACCTCAACTAGAGAAGCATCTGTTGACAAGAAACTATTATATATTTTTTGAATTTGATCACAGAAGTCTGTTGATAGATTTTGATCTATTTTTAATCCTTTAATTAATTTATCTAAACTATTTTGATCAATCACACTATCTCCGGGCATATTTACTGTAATGATTTTTTCAGGTTCTCTCTCAGCTACTTCTTCAATTTCCATACCACCTTCGGTAGAAGCTATTATTGAAATTGAAGATGTAGCTCGATCTACAAGCATACTTAAATAATATTCTTTTTTAATATCACAACCCTCTTCAATATAAAGACGATTTACTTGCTTTCCGCTTGGACCGGTTTGTTTTGTTACCAGAGTTTTACCAAACATTTTTTTAGCATTATCTTTTGCCTCATCCTTGGAAAAACAAACTCTAACTCCACCTTTTTCATCACCACTATCTTTAAACTTACCAGCTCCTCTTCCACCAGCATGAATTTGAGATTTCACCACCATTACCGGTGTTTGGATGGAGTCTACAGCAGTATCTATATCGCTATAATCCAATACAGGATATCCATTTAAAACTCTTACATTATTATTTTTTAATAAAATTTTCGCTTGGTACTCATGTAGATTCATGCCTGTTCTCCTTTTATATCTAATACTATTTTTCCGATGTGATCGGACTTTTCCATAACTTCGTGTGCCTTATTTACTTCATGCATTTTAAAAGTTTTGAAAATTGTGGGTTTATATTTGCCATCTTCTATCAAGGGCCATATTTCTTTTTGCACTTGATCGACAATACTTCCTTTTTCTAAAGGAGATCTAGACCTTAATGTTGAACCAGAAATTTTTAGTTGTTTGTTCATTATATGTAGGAGATTAGCTTCACCTTTAATTCCACCTAAGGCAGCTATGTATGTGAGTCTTCCTTTAAAATTTAAAATTTTTAAATTTTTCTTTAGATATTCTCCTCCAACCATATCTAATATAACATCAACTTTTATTTTTTTCTCATTAAAATATTTCTCAAAATCTAAATCTTTATAATTAATAGCTTCTGTTGCCCCTAATTCTATACAGCTCTTACACTTTTGATTTGTCCCCGCAGTAACATAAAGATTTTTTGTATAGTTTTTAAGAATAGAAATAGCTGTAGTACCTATACCACTACTTCCTCCATGTATTAGAATACTTTCATCTTTTTGGAAGTTCGATACATTAAAAATATTTTCATAAACAGTGAGTGTAGTTTCAGGTAAACCTCCCGCCTCAAGGGAATTTAAATTTCTTGGTAAGGGCATAACTTGTTTTTCATCAACATTCACAAATTCTGCATAACCACCACCTGCTAGAATTGCACATACTTGGTCTCCTAAGCTAAATTTTTTAACTAACCTACCAATTTTTGAAACTTTACCAGAACACTCGAGACCGATTATTTCACTTTCACCTTTTGGTGGAGGGTAGTGACCTTTTCTTTGAAGAATATCGGCTCTGTTGATACCAGCGTAATCAATTTCAATCTGTATTTGGCTATCAAGAGGATCATTCAGTACTTTTTCATCTATGAAGAGATCACCCTCATTATTATTGATAAATTTCAAAATTTATTTCCTCTGGCATTTTGTATACATTATACAATTCTTAAAAACAATCTCTGTTATAAGGGTTAATAAATGATTATGTATACCAACAATATTTGATAAAAATTTCAAATTATGAAACATCGAAAATTATTATTTTTCATTCCAGTATAAATAGTCTATTCTACGCCCTAACCTATAGGAGGAAACAATATGTCAATAATTAAGAAATTAGCATTAGTAGTTGTTTCACTTTCACTTGTCGCTGTTAGCTCAGTGTCTTCTGCGAAGCCTTTTAGTCCGAAGAAGCCTGTTGAGCTTATTATACCAGCTGGTCAAGGTGGTGGAGCTGACGAAATCGCTAGATTAGTTCAAGGTGTTATCGAAAAGAACGATTACGCATCTAAGCCTGTGATTCCAATTAACAAATCAGGTGGATCAGGTGGTGAAGCTATGACTTATGTTAAGAAAAAAGCTGGTGATGAGCACACACTTATCATTACTCTTAACAACGTTCTTACTACACCCGTAAACCAGCCAGAATTAGGCATTGATTTCTTTAATGACTTTACACCTTTAGCAAGACTTATCACTGATACTTTCCTAGTATGGATTGCAACAGAAGGTAAGAACACTGCTGGTGTAGAAACATTTGATGATTTCATTGACCTAGCAAAAGGTAACGGTCTTGTAATGGGTGGTACAGGAAGTATGTCTGAGGACGAATTACTTCTTGGTATGATGAGAGGTCAATTTGGATTTGACGCTAAGTATGTTCCATACAGCGGCGGTGGTGCTGTTGCTAAGGGACTAGTTGGTGGCGAGTCTGACTTCACATTAAACAACCCTTCAGAGCAAATGGGTTTCTACCAGTCAGGTGACTCAAAAGCATTAGTCATGATGACTCCTGAAAGAAATCCTGCATTCCCTGAAGTACCATCTTCATATGAATTAGGTTATCCTGATCTTGAATACTACATGATGAGAGCATTTATGGCTCCAGCTGGTATTGATGCAGAAGTAGAGAAGTACTACACAGGTCTTCTTCACACTGTTTATCATGATGACGAGTTCCAAACTTTCAACATTGACGACGGAAAGTTAATGAGTTGGTTAGAAGGTTTTGGTCTTAAAGACTTCTTAGCAATTGAATATGAGAAGCACGGCGAGATCATTAAAAACTTTAACTAATATTTAAGTTACGAGCGATATGAGCATAACAAACAAAATAACTGTCAAAAGAGCAGAAATTGTTGTTGCAGTTATTTTAGCGTTATGCTCAATCGCTCTAATGATTAAAAGTGCAGAGAATAGGATTACATGGAATGCAGAAGAAAATATGGGCGCTGGATTTCTCCCTTTTTACCTATCTCTTGGCATGCTAATATGCACTATTCTTACCATAATAAAATTTGTTTTAAAAAGATCACCACAATCTAAAGATGATACTCCTTTTATTGATGCAGTGGCTTTTAAATTTATAGCTGTGACTATAATCTCATTAGTTGTCTTAGTTCTAGCTATTGGCTATCTTGGAATTTACTTTTCACTTATTTTCTTTTTGGCATTTTACCTAAGATATTTTAGTGAAAAAAGCATTGCATTTATTACTATATTCGCAATTACAACACCTATATTAACTTTTTTATTTTTTGAGTGGATGTTGAAAATACCTTTACCTCAAGGTGTATCTGAGCCATTATTTTATCCAGTCTACGACTTTATGTATGGTGGATTTTCATTTGCTGTGAAAATGATTTTTATTATTCTAACAGTTTTATTACCAACAGCTCTAGTTTTTTTAACAACTAGATTTATTAAATAATTGTTTAGAGTGAATAAT
>CABZUC010000025.1 GCA_902528805.1 uncultured Alphaproteobacteria bacterium | reverse complement strand
ATAGTAAAATCCTTTTTACTGTTTCTCCATGGAAATTTTTTAAATTTTGGATTTATGGGTTTATTGGATAAATCTTCCGAGTAATACAATAAAGAATAAGAGAACTCTCTCCATCCAATTTCTGAGAGATATGTATTTATTGAATTATTTATTTTTTTTGAGTCTTGGATCTTTTCTATAATTATACGAGGAGAGATTTCTCCAAATCTTAAATGAGGTGATATTCTGGAAGTTTGATCAAAGTCTGGTCTATTTCTATTAACCTCATATTTATCAATATCGGATGAAATGTAAGTATCAATTTTTTTTAAAGCTGCGTCTTCTCCTGGACTCCAGTGCTTATCAAACTTCTCAAACCAATTTTTGTTATCAAAAAAGCTAAAATCAGTTTTTTGATTGTGTCTTAAAGGTTTTATAAATATTTTTTTTTTATAACTAAATTTCTTATTTAAATAAACTTTATAAGCTGCTCTCCAAAAAGGTGTGAAGACTTTAAAATATTGCCCTGAATTATTTTGTACTTCCCAAGGCTCATTTAATAAATGTGAATTAAAAGTGTTGACTTGAATACTACTGTCTTTAAAAAATTTTTTAATTTCAGTATCTCTTCTAATTGATTGCTGAGAATAAAGCCTATTCCAAATTAAAGATGTAATTTTATATTTTTTAACTAAATCAGAGATATTTTTTTTAGCCTCTCCGTTAAGTATTATTAACTTTACATTGAAGGTCTGATCTAATTTTTTAGCATGTAATCTAAGAGTCTTTTCCAGCCACCAGTGCCCAGCATCTCCAGTAGCTTTTTTTTCTATGTCATCATATATATATACCAGAAGAGCTTCAGATTTATGATTTGAAATAAATTCAAGGCATGGATTGTCGTTGATCCTAAAGTCTCTTCTCAGCCAGTATAAAGTTTTATGTTCGATAGTTAGAGAATAACAAAATTATTTACTATGAGGAGGCATTTTCTTTTCAACAAACCAAACATGTTGTTTCAAGACAGGGTCATACTTTCTTTGACGAAGTTTATCAGAAACTTTTAAACCCTTTGTAGGCTTACGAACAATATATTTTGTACCAGTTTCTGGTTTTTCTTCAGGAATCAACTGTTTTAACTGATAAGTGGACTTTTTAGCCATTGGCGTAAAATAAACTAATTTTAAATTTGGTCAAGATTGATATTAGAGGAATTAAAACACTTTTTTCCAATGTTCTCGCTTGTCTTTGAGAGAACGTCTCTTTTTTTCTGTCATATTGTCAAAACAAACAGGGCACGTAAATCCTTTTTCATATTTTGTTGATTTTGTCTCTTTAATTGTCAAGGGCGTATTACAGCCATAACAAAGCTTACTTATTCCTTTTGAAAGTTCTTTATTCAGTGAAACTCGATAATCAAAAACAAAACATTCTCCATTCCATAATTTTGATTTAGTTTGTTCAAAATATTTTAAAATACCTCCTTTAAGTTGGTAAGTATCTATTCCGTATCTTTCCATTAAGGGCCCAGCTTTTTCACATCTTATCCCTCCCGTGCAATAGATAGCTACTTTTTTATTTCGAAATTGGTCCTTATTTGTTTTTATATATTCATTAAACTCTTTAAATGTATCAATTTTAGGATTTATGGCATTTTTAAAATGTCCAATTTTATATTCATAATTATTTCTTGTATCAATAATTTTTACATCTTTTTTATTAATAAATTTATCCCAATCATTTGGTTGTATGAATTTACTTTGTTTAATCTCAGAAATTTTTAATCCAAAATCAGAAGTGACAATTTCATTTTTTAGTTTTATCTTAAATTCCTTAAATATTTCCTGGCCACTATAATTAGATATTTTGATATTTTCATTTAAAACACCCAATGAGATTAAATAATTAATTGTATTTTTTTCTTTTTTTTGAGTAACAGTAATTGTTCCATTGAGCCCTTCTTTGCTCACAAGAATTGATCCTTTTATTTTTTTCAAAAGAAAAAATAAATTTATTTCTTCTTTTAATTTTTTAGGATTAGAAATATCAAAAAAGCTATAAAATGCTATGACTCGCATTATTATGTTTTATAACATATATAATAGTTGATCAAATATGGTGTTTAAACAGCTTTGATTTTATTAGTAAATTGATTTTCAAATTTAGATAACTGAGGCATAAATCTGAACCAAGCATCTTTTAGAGCATCCACAAATTTTTCAGTGGACTCTGGGTCGTGACATGGAGTTGGGGTTATTCGAATTCTTTCAGTTCCTTTTGGAACAGTAGGATAATTTATTGGTTGAACATAAACTTGGTGTTCGTTTAAAAGAAAATCACTAATTTCTTTACACAATTTACTATCTCCAATTAAGACCGGTATTATATGAGAACCTGAGTCTAAAAAAGGTATTCCTGCGGATCGAAGCTCTTTTTTAACGAAATCAACATTCTCAAAAAATGTAGATCGAATTTCATTACTTTTCTTTACTTGTCTAATACTTTCTAAACTTCCAGCAGCAACTGCAGGGCACATAGAAGTTGTAAAAATAAATCCTTTTGAGAAACTTCTGACAAAATCAATTATGGTCTCAGTCGAAGCTATATATCCGCCTGCTAGCCCGAAAGCCTTTGCTAAGGTACCATTGATGATATCAATATGTTCGGATAAACCTCTTTGATCAGCAACACCTGCAGCATTTGGACCGTATAAACCCACAGCATGAACTTCATCCAAATAAATTAGTGCTCCATTATCTTGAGCAACTTGAATGATATCTTCTAGTGGTGCAAAATCAGCTTCCATGGAGTAGACAGACTCTAAAACAATAATTTTAGGTCGCATAAAATCAACACCTTTCAAAATATCTTTAAGGTGTTTTACATCATTATGTCTATAAATTGCTTTTTCTTTTTTACTAGTTCGAATACCTTCTATAAGAGAAGCGTGATTGAGTTCATCACTTAAAACTAAACAATTATCAAAAGCTGAGATAATTGACTTAAGTGCTGATTCATTGGCACTATAGCCAGAGTTAAATGCTAAAGCTCTCTCCTTTTTATGTAAAAGTGCGATTTCTTTTTCTAACTGTATATGAAAATTTGTTGTGCCCGAAATATTTCTTGTCCCGCCGCTACCTGCACCCAGCTTTTCTGCAGCAGACTGCATTGCGGTGATAACATTTTTATTTTGACTCATACCCAAATAATCATTTGAGCACCAAACATCTATTTCTTCTGTTTGGCCATTGCCACTGTGTCTTGTGGCTTTAGGAAATTGTCCAGCTTTTCTCTCAATATTATTAAATACTCTGTAATGTCCTTCGTCTTTAATTTTATCAATTTCAGATTGAAGGGTGCTTAAATAATTAGATTTCCAATTATGACTTTTCACAAATAATAATGTATTTTTTACTATTCTAAAAGATACTGCAATAAAGACGCATAAAGCTTATATTTAGGGGCTTTTTGTCCTATTTATCTTAGGAATTACCTCTTTGCCAATAAGCTCAATGGATTTAATTAAATTTTCATGAGTTATATCAGCAATATCCATTTGAAATTGGAATCTATCAACTCCTCCAAGAGCTTCGCTATGTCTAATAATTTTTTTCGCAACTTGATCAGGATCTCCTAAGACTATTGCACCTAATGGACCAATCTGATCATCAAATTGATCTCTAGTGACAGGCCCCCAGCCTCTTTCTCTTCCAATTTTTGTAAACATTTTATAATAACCGTCATAATACAAATTAATTGCTTCATCCATACTATTTGCAACATAGCCTAATGAATGAAGTCCCACAGAAAGTTTTTCAGGAGGATGTCCAGCTTCTCTACCAGCTTGCCTATAAATATCTACCAAGGGTTTGAAACGGTGAGTATTGCCTCCGATAATTGCAATCATTAAAGGCAAGCCCATTGATCCGGCTCTAGCAAAAGATTGAGGAGTCCCACCAACTCCTAACCAGATTGGTACTGGATTTTGAATAGGTCTTGGGTAAACAGGTAAATTATTTATTGGGGGTCTAAATTTACCAGACCAACTAACAAATTCGTTTTCTCTTATATTCAGAAGTAAATTAAGTTTTTCAATAAATAAATCGTCGTAATCTTTAAAATCTAAACCAAATAGAGGAAATGCTTCAGAAAATGACCCTCTACCTGCAACCATTTCTGCTCTACCACCAGATATTAAGTCAAGAGTAGATAAATTTTGAAATACACGAACAGGATCTGCCGCACTTAGAACAGTTACTGCGCTTATCAACTTTATTTTTTTTGTTTTTGCAGCAGCTGCAGATAAAATCATGAATGGAGCAGAGTCTAAAAATTCTTTTCGATGATGCTCGCCTATTCCAAATGAATTTAAACCAACCTCATCAGCAAAAATAATTCTATCAATGACATTATTTATAGCTTTAACACTATCTGATCCTTCTCTTTTATCAGCAAAACTGTCTATACCTATTTCCAAAGTATTCTTCTAAAATTTTTCAGTATTAGTTCTAATTTCAACTTCCCAAGACCAGGCTTTTTTATCTTGTTGGTAAAAGTTAAGGTATTGTTTTGCAATTTCATCTGGGTGTATCATTTGATAATTTCCAATTGGCTCTCTGCCAATTCCTCCGTCAATCACAAAATGACCAATATGAATATTATGTGGATGTAATTCTCTAGCCAATGATTGAGCTAAGCCTCTTAATCCAAACTTGCCAATTGCAAAAGATGCAGATTTGGCAAATCCTTTGACGCTTGCAGATGAGCCTGTAAAAAAAATATTTCCTTGTCCTAATTTAATCATTCTTTTTACCGATTCATGCGCTACTAAGAATGCCCCGTAACTATTTACTTTTATCGATTGTAGCATTTCGTCTGGGTCATATTCTACAAAAGGTTTTACTATTCTAAGAGATGGATTGTATATAACGATTTCTGGGGTACCAATAGTTGAGTCAGTTTGTGAGAATAAATCATGAACACTTTTATTTTCAGTTGAGTCACACTTAAAAACTAAAGCTTCAGTTTCTTGTTTTAAAGAGCTAAGTTTTTCAATATTTCTTGCAGCTAGAGCAATTTTCATACCTTTTGAATGAAAGACTCTAGCTAATGAGGCACTTAGACCTGATCCTGCACCAACAATTAAAACTGATTTTTGGGTCATCTTTTGAATAATAACTATCTATAACATATTTTTAATTGAGTACATATTGACCATTAAGTCTCGCTTAATTTGTATTAAGGTTGATTATTTGTTATTTCTTAATGTCATCAAAAGATATGAAAAAAATAGTTCTATTATCAAGAAAAAGTTTTCTAGCTAAAATTCAAACACATATTGCAAAAATAGAAATTGATAAGATTAAAAAAAAATTAATCGATATACATTACTCATCTAGTTTAGGTGATAAGGATCTTTCAGCGAATGCTTGGAAACAGCATGGTTTTGGAATTTTTACAAATTCTCTCTCAAAGAAATTAGTCTTAAAAGAGGCAGATATTGTAGTTCATTCATTCAAGGACCTGCCTGTTAAAAATCTCAATAGAACTTCTTTTGTTTGTCTTAGAAGAGACGATCCAAGAGATATTATTCTTATAAAAAGATCATCGTTAAATAAAAAAAAATTAGTAATAGGAACTTCCTCACCAAGAAGAAAATATTATTTAAAAAAATTAAAGGAATTCCTCCCATATCAGGAACTAAAATCAATTCAAATTAGAGGTAATGTGCCTTCAAGATTAGAAAAAGTTTTAAATTCCTCTATGGAGGATGGATTATTTATGGCAAAAGCTGCTATAGATAGAATTTTGAAATACGGCCAAAAAATTGACAAAAAAGAATATAAAAATTTTAGATTAAATTTTGAAAAGTTTGAAAAGGTTATTTTACCAATTTCTCAATTTCCAAGTGCCGCAGCTCAGGGATGTATTGCTTTAGAATTCAGGAATGATGATGAAAAAATTAAAAAAATTTTAGAAAAAATAAATCATATGCCCACCTCTCAAGATTGCTACAAGGAGAGAAAATATTTATATAAATGGGGAGGGGGCTGTAATCTAGATATAGGGGTAACAATCGAAAATGTTTTAAATGAAAAAATTCTATTTGCTCGAGGTAAAGACACTCAAACAAAAAAATATTTTTATGAAAAAAAATATCTCAATAATAAGCTTATAAGAAAAGTGAAAAATATATTTCCTTCAAACATCTCTAAATATCAGATGTTTAGGAGAGATTTGCATGAATTTAGCAAATCTCTAAAGAATAAAAATATACTAGCAACAAGAGCAGACTTTAAAGAATTTGGGTCTTTAAAAACTGTATCAAATCTTATTACTTCTGGTGTCTCTTCTTGGAAAAAGATAAATAAAAAAGGTATTCTTGTAAATTCATCACTAGATGGTTTTGGAGAAAATTACCGCGAAATTGAAAACGTTTACAAAGGCAATCAGAACTATACTTACAAACTCACATACAAGGAAAATAATTTTAAAACTAAATTTCCTGTGATATCCCATTATAGCCTAACCCCTCTTATTAACGATACCACTATTGATAATTTATTTATCGCTGAGAGCTTTTATTGGATGAGCTTCTCAGCTTTCAAGATGGCTATAAAACTTAGGCCAGAAATAATGAATAAACGTAATGCATGCGGTCCTGGACAAACTTATATTCAAATTTCTAAATTTATTCCTAAAAATCAATTAAACATATATCTTACATATGAAGATTTTAAAAAATTTGAACTTAAATGATTAAAAATTATTTCCCCATAGATCGGTCAAATTCGATTAAAAAGAAAATGTTGATACAGCCTTTTTTTGTTGACCAAAAAGTTAATGACTCAAAAAAAATCAAAGGATTAGGTGATAATAGAAGTTGGTCTTCTTCTAAAGTCATCAAGGCAATTGAGAAAGATCTTAAAATGGGTATAAGTAATTTTCTTTTTTTTATTGTTCCTCTTCAAAAACAAAAAAATCCTGAAGATTTTAGCTTTCACTACGAGGTAATTAGAAAAGTTAAAAAATATTTTGGCAAAGATATAGTATTGCTCATCGATACGTGCCTGTGTTCTATTACTCATGATGGACATTGTGGAATTACTCATAAAAAATCTATCGATCTTATTAAAACTCATTACTCCTTAGGATTAGCGGCAAATACATATCTTGAGGCAGGAGCAGATATAATAGCTCCAAGTGATATGATGAAAAATACAACAAAATACTTAAGAAAGATCTTTACACAAAATGGATTTTCTAATTCTCAGATTATGAGTTACTCAACAAAATTTAAAAGTCATTTTTATGGTCCGTTTAGAGATGTAGCAAAATCATCACCTAAAGGATTTGATCGATCATCATACCAGTTGCCGGTTGCAGACAAAAAAAAAGCAATCAATAGTTCTATTAATAATGCTGCACAAGGAGCGAATTATTTAATGGTTAAACCTGGAATAACATCAATTGATTTAATTGGAGATATAAAAAAAGAAACATTACTACCTACAGGGGCATTCCAAGTAAGCGGTGAATTTGCTAGTTTGCAAATGCTTAGTAAAGCTAATTTTGGCAACTATATTGATTTACTAATAGAGTCTTTGGTGGTCTTCAAAAGAGCACAATCAGATTTTATTATTACTTATGGAGCAAGAGATATTGCAAAATACTTATAATAAAAAATTTCACAATGCTTTAAATAAAGTAGAGCAAAAAGTTCCCCCTATTTGGCTGATGAGACAAGCTGGTCGATACCATCAGCATTATAGAACTTTAAAAGAAAAATATTCTTTTGAGCAATTATGCAAAGAACCTGAGCTTGCGTGTGAAGTGACTCTAGGGCCTATAGCTGAGTTTGACTTTGATGCAGCAATACTATTCAGCGATATACTTTTTCCTTTAGATTATTTAGGGATGGGCTTGAAATTTAAACCCGGCCCTATTTTTGAAAGAAATTTAAATTTTAAAATGATATCAGAGTTTAATATTGATGAATTTGATAGTTTTATGGAATTTCAAAGCAAATCACTCAATCTTATTAGAAACGAATTGCCAAATGATAAGTCCTTAATTGGTTTTACTGGAGGGCCTTTAACTTTATACCATTTTGCAATCAGAAATAATCCTGTATCAGAAACATTATTTCAACAAACCCTGCCAATCTTAGAAAAGTTAATACATAAAAATATCCAAATTCAGTTTCAAAGTGACATAGATCTATTGATGATTTTTGATACTGAGGCTAATAATCTTAATGATGAAGAATTTAATAAGTTTGTAATTCCTTTTATAAAAAAAATTGCAGATAGTTATCCCAATAAGATTGGTTATTTCACAAAAGAAATTTCTCAAAACAAATTTAGTAAATTGCAAAGATTAGAAAATTTAAAACTAACAGTACTTGGATCTAATTTAGAGATATTTAGTGAATTACCAAAAACACATTTATCTTTACAAGGAAATTTTTCAAATAATTTACTAGCTATGGAAGACTCAAAAGCATTTTCTAATATCATCGATGAATATTTAGAAAAATGTATGCAAAATGATATATCCCATAGATCAGGTTGGATAGCTAGCCTAGATCATGGTGTAAAAAAAACTACACCTGAGGCTAATGTTCACCTATTCATAGAAAAGATAAGAACTAAGTTATCACAAAAATCGTAATGTTTTTCAATGGCTTCTTTTAAAGGAAACAAACTTTATGTTCATGGATCTGGTTTGAAGACAGGTATTCTGATTACAAATCTTGGAACACCAGATGAACCAACTAAATCATCTTTAAAAACTTACCTTAAACAATTTCTTTCAGATCAACGTGTTATAGAGACACCAAAAGCTATTTGGTGGCCTATACTTAATGGTATAGTTTTAAATACTCGACCTGCAAAGTCTGCAAAAAATTATAAATCTGTTTGGACTGAAAAAGGCTCACCACTTTTGTATCACACTGAATCACAGTTAACAAAAATTAGAAATATAATTAGTAAAAAATATAAAAATATCGTATTTGATATTGGAATGCGCTACGGCAACCCAAGTATTTCTAAAGGTTTAAATAACTTACGTAATCAAAATTGTGATCGTTTAATTATACTACCTTTATATCCTCAATATTGTGCAGCTACAACAGGATCAACATTTGATGCTGTTGCAGAAGAATTACAAAATTGGCGTTGGGTGCCTTCTCTTCGTTTTATTGGAGGTTATTACGAGCATGAACTATACATAAGAGCTCTAAAAAATAGTATTGAAGAGTTCTGGACTAAAAATGATAAACCTAAAAAAATATTATTTAGCTATCATGGTGTACCAAAAAAATATTTAGATAAAGGAGACCCATATCATTGTTTTTGTAGAAAAACTACTAGATTAGTAGCCGAGGCCATGGGTTTACCAGAAGAAAATTATATGACAACATTCCAATCTAGATTTGGACCAGCAGAGTGGCTTCAACCATATACAGATAAAACAATTGAGAGCTTGGCAAAAAATGGCACAGACCATATTCATGTTATTAGTCCAGCTTTTTCATCAGACTGTCTCGAGACTATTGAAGAACTTAATGAAGAAAATAGAGAAATATTTATGGAAAATGGTGGAAAGGAATTTGGATATATTCCTTGTCTAAATGATCGAGAAGATCATATACTCCTACTCACTTCGTTGTTAGAAAACGAACTACATGGGTGGGTATGAGTGATCAAATAAAAAACCAGCAAATCAAAGCAGAAAAGTGGTTTCAAGAACTCCGAAATCAAATGATTGGAGCTATTCAAAAAGTTGATAGTTCAATATTTAAAGAAAAAAGTTGGCAAAGGCCAGGTGGAGGTGGTGGGCTAATGTCTATATTAAAGGGGGATATTTTTGAAAAAGTAGGAGTAAATATATCAACTGTTCACGGTGTTTTCAGCGAAGATATTAGAAAAAGTATGCCTGGAACAGATAAAGATGGGAAATTCTGGGCATCTGGAATTTCTGTAGTTGCCCATATGAAAAACCCTAAAATAGCTGCTGCACATTTTAATACGCGCTATATTACTACAAATGAAAGTCAATGGTTTGGAGGAGGTTGTGATCTTACTCCAGCGATTCCTGAAAATTTAGAAACAGAAAACTTTCATGAAGTTTTAAAAAGAACTTGTGACCAACACAATTCTGATTTTTACAGCAAATTTAAAAAGGAGTGCGACGAATATTTTTACTTACAACATAGGAAAGAACCTAGAGGTATTGGAGGAATATTTTTTGATTATATGCATGACAATTTTGAAAAGGACTTATCTTTTGTGAGAGATATTGGCCAGTGTTTTATAAATTTTTTAATTGAAAATGTAACAAGAAAGAAAGATTTAGAATATAATGAAAATGACCTCCATCTTTTAATGAAAAAAAGGTCTCGCTATGTGGAATTTAATTTACTTTATGATCGTGGGACTCTTTTTGGACTAAAAACTAATGGAAATATTGATGCCATACTGATGTCAATGCCACCAAACGCTATTTGGGATTAATTGATTTCTCTTGAAAATTTTTTAACTGCATCCCAATCTGTAAATTCATAAGTTTTTGTTGTATCCGTTGGACCATTTGTTATCAACATAATAAACTTAATCAAGTATTTTTCTAAAAAGTTATAATTTGGAAAATCTATCTTTCCAGCGAATACTCCAATATGATCTGGTTTCCAATTAGTTTTTTTTAGAAACTTTATAATATATGGATTTGTATTAGGTGTATTTTTCTCAGATTTCCTTGCAGTAGCATTTACAGAAAAAAAAACTGTTTTTTTTGTTTTAAGTAAAATTTTATTATTTTTAACAAAATTATAAATTTTCTTATTATGGTCTCCATATTTTACTGACGCACCGATAATTATCTGATCGAAATTATCTAAATTAACACTATTTAATCTGTCTATATTTAATATTAAAGACTCTTTTTCTTCATTAAGAGCTTCACAAATTTTTAAGGATTGTCCATTGGAGGAAGAATAGATATAAATTTTTTTCATTGAGCCTTATTACATAAGTTATTTGAATAGAGCAATTAATTAGTGTAAGAAAAAGCATGGTTCAAGAATTCAAATTCTTAGGTTACAACATGGAAAAAATATCTTCTTTTTATGGAATTTTTTTAATAATTTGGGGGTTTTTTATTAGTCTGATTAGTCAGAGTAGTTCAATTACATCTTACATACCCTCTTTAATTGGGGTCTTTATATTATTTTTTTCTCTTTTGGCTTTATATGTTCCAAGAAGAAAGAAGCTTTTTATGCATATAGTAGTTTTTATTGGATTAGTTGTAGTTTTAGGAGGTTTAGATATTTTACGAAATATTGACACAATTTTTATTAATTTTTGGGCGGATATATCAAAAATAATGATGCTTTTAACTGGAATTTTTTTTATTTTCCTGTGCGTTAAGTCATTTATTCACGCAAGATCTCAATAAAACTATTGAAATAATTTGCTTGAAAAAATTAGGAATTAATAAATTTTAAATGGATCTCACTAATGGCGATATAAAAAAACAATTAATTAGTATGGCTGTTCCAGCAGGAACTGGCCTATTATTTTATACTCTTTATAATGTTGTTGATACTTTTTATGCAGGTCTTATAAGCACAGAGGCTATTGCAGGTTTATCTATTTCTTACCCCTTATATTTTATTTTATTAGCCTTCGCTGTAGGTTTTGGACAAGGTACAACCGCTCTTGTTTCTATAGCTATTGGGAAGAAAAAATTTAATGAAGCAATTAAGGTACATACTCAAGCACTAGTTATCACTTTATTAGTTTCTGTTACTATAGGGCTTATAACCTTTTTATTATCCAAACCTGTATTTTTATATTTTGGAGCGGAAGGTATATTTTTAAGTAACGGTCTTAAGTATATTAAAATTCTATCAATTGGCGCCCCAATCTTTATAGTTTCTTTTGTTGTCAATTCTCTTTTATATGCACAAGGAGATACAAAAAAAAATAGAAATGCTTTAATTATAAGTTTTTTTATTAATTTAATATTTAGTCCCTTCTTATCTTTAGGCTATGGTCCTTTTCCTGCTTTGGGAACACTTGGCATAGCTCTTGCGACAGTCATATCTCAATTATTTCATTTTTTCTTTCTAAGCTACTATGCTATTCGCAGCCCATTATTTAGTTATTTCAGCTACAATTATATTAGGCTAGAATTGAAATTTGTCACAAGAATTTTAAGACAATCAATTCCTTCTAGTTTGAATATGTTTATGATAGCCGTTGGTTTCTTCATAATACAGAAGTTTGTGACAGGTTATGGTGCATCAGCTAGTGCAGCTTACGGTATAGCTTTAAGAATTGAGCAAATTATTTTATTACCAGCCATAGGATTTAGCAGTGCTTTATTAAGTATGGTTGGACAAAATTTTGGTTCGAAGAATTTTGATAGAATTTATGAAGCTTTTTTAATTTCACTGAGGTTATCTTTGACAATGATGATATTTGGAGCAGTGGTACTTATATTTGCAGGTGAGAGAATAGCTGGTTTTTTTTCAAGAGATACCGAGGTAATAGTTATTGCTGGTAGTTACTTATTTATGGTAGCGTTCTTGGCTTTTATATATCAAGTTATCGATAGATGTGACTCTGTGCTTTCTGGTTTAAGAAAACCCTCTGTAAATGTCTTCTATACTTTTATTAGATTGGTGTTTTTACCACCATTTGTAATTTATTTGTTTTCAGAGACTTTCGAAAAAGGCTTAATAGGCATTTGGTGGGCCATATTTTTTACAAATTTACTAGGCTCAGTTTTCGTATATTTTCATATGCGTTATATATTCAAAAACCAAGAGAGGCTAGTTAAAGGGAGCAGTCCGTTATAACTAGGAGGGAATAACTAAGAATCTATATCAACATGGAGTTGTTTGAAACTTTTTTGAACTGCTCCTATTGATAAAATACACAATATTGAAGAAATATGTCGTGTTATCATTGCATAACAACTATGCAACTAACAACCATAATATATCAAAAGAAAATATTTATTTGAAATTTCGAAAATTAGATTATTTCTGTATAAATAATTGATATAGTAAGAATTAGTAAATAACAAATAATAGTAGTATTAACAACTCTCCATACTTTTTTGTTTAAGAAATATACTCTGAGTGACTGAGCCCCATAACCTAAGAAATAAAAGAAAATAAAAGATGCTAGACTAGCACCCAGTCCAAACAAGACCTTATCAGAAATAGATAGGAAATTTTTTGATAAATTCCCTAAAATAAAAACGGTATCTGAATAAACATGAGGATTTAAGAAAGTAAAAGCAAGAGTTTGTAAAGCTATTTTTGACTTTGATGTTTGTGAGTTAGTTTGTGAAAATTCAATATCATATTTAAATGTTTTTAATTTCAACCATATAAAATTTAAGAGAAAGAGTACTAAACATAAAGATAATAATAGATTGATTAGATCATTGATATAATTTTTAATAAAATGAAATAGAAAAATCCCAAAAAAAATTAATAAAAAATCACCTAGAATGCAGATCGATGTAACTAAAAATATATTATTTTTTTTTATACCCTGCTCAATTACAAATAAATTCTGTGATCCTATTGCTAGTATTAGACTTAAACCTGTTGAAAAACCAAAAACAAACTCATTCATGACAATTTTGCACAGTTTATATACTTTACACCTAAAATCTATTTAGTAAGTTTGTTTCATGAAAGTGTTTGTCGGTGGAATTTTTTTCGCCTTAATATTTATTTATGTAGTAACTGACGGTTTTGTGAAGATCAGTCTACCTCTGTAAACCTTCTTCTTTTTCCATTACTCCACTCATCACTAAATTTAAGCGTCCCTAAATGTAATGGGATCTCTTGTTTAACAATCAAATTACTCTCTGAAAATTCAAAGAATGAATTGTGTAGATAGCGAAACTCTAACAAATGATTCATGATCCCAAAGTTAATATCTTTTATAACATTAGGATCCACATTCTGATTTGAAATGAAGACATAGTCATTATCTGCAGGAAAATTTAAAATTGAACGAAGAGATAGGTTAGAAGGTCGTTCAAATAAATCTGATTTTTCGATAATTGCATATTGAAATTGATTTTGTTCAATTTTTTTTATGATTTCATCAACACTATCGTCTAGACGTGTATCGCATTCTAAGGTGTTGGATCCTCCATAACTATGGGATATTTCTAGCTCTCTGTCCAAAACTTTACATATACTTTTAGCGAGTATGTATTCTGTACCCAGTGTAGATCGAACCATTATTGTTAAAGAGATATCTTGGGAGAGCGCATATAATAAATTTGTTTTAAAAAATAATAGTATAATAAAAGAAATTATTATTTTTAAATACATAGATTACTTTTAACATAAAACATTCTAGATTGATAAAGAGATTTAGATGCCAAATTTTTCAATAATTGCAATAATAGCATGCTTTGCTTATGCAATTGAGAGTATTTTTGGTTTTGGTGGAACTATAATTTTTTTAGGACTTAGTGGATTTTTCTTTGATTTTAACTCCCTATTGAAATTAGCGATGATTGTTGGACTATCGTCAGGTTTAGCAGTATTAATTCAATCATACAAACATGTTTCTACTAAACACCTAATCAAAATTTTAATATACACAATGCCCGGGGCTATCATTGGAACATACTTTATTAATTATTTTGCATCAGATGTTCTAATAAAAATATTTGCCTTAATTTTAATTGTCTATGGATGTTTTAACCTATTTTTTCCAAATATAATATTTCCACAAATTTTAAGAAAATTTTTTGTAATTTTAGGTGGTTTTATTCAAGGAATTTACACCATCGGAGGACCTTTTGTATTGATGGGTTACAAGGATAGTTTTTCTTCAAAACAAGAGCTTAGATCTACTATGGCTGGATATTTTTTTATTATTAACTCCTTGAGAGCATTATTTTTTGTTTTTCTTGGAGGGAGTTATTTAAATATTGTCAAAATATATTATCCAATAGCTTTTTTAGTAATGTTGAGTGTTTGGATAGGTTATTATTTTCACAAAAAAATATCCGTAGTGCTCCCCCCAAACATACCTAATAATAGGTGTTGTGGCTTCAACCATCATTTGCACATATTTATTTTCATTTTTAAGAAAATTTTCCATACCTGGTACTGGTTGATGAATTTGTGCAAAACTAAGACCAATTTTTTCTTTAGGCTCCCAAACAGAAGGAAAAGAAACATGCAAAGCAATAAGTTTGTTAGATCTATGAAAAATTGCTATATCTTCTTGGATAGCATAGCCAAGTTC
>CABZUC010000024.1 GCA_902528805.1 uncultured Alphaproteobacteria bacterium | reverse complement strand
GATCCTCTATCATTTTTGTATGTTATACTTCCATCTGGAAGTACAGTAGCTTTATAGTTTTTGTTATTATTATAAAGTGAAGATCCTGGTTTTAAGTGACCATTATCAATTAAACTTGCAAAAGGTATTTTTTGAACAGGTTTATCTTTTTCATTAACTTCTAATAAGTTATTTTTAAGAGATTTAATTTTTTTTAATCTTTTTTCAGCTAAATTAAAATAATCTTTATCCTTTTCAAAACCTATATAATTCCTACCTAAATATTTTCCTTCAGCACAAAAACTTGCCGTACCCGCAAATGGTTCTAAAATTAGATCTCCTTGAATTGATGATTGTAGTATTATTTTTTTCATTAAAGCTAAAGGTTTTTGGGTAGGGTGGGCTGTTTGGTTTGTTTTATTTTTGATTCTTTCTTTACCTGAACAAATCGGAAAATTCCAAATACTTCTCTCTTGTTTATCTTCGTTTGCAACTTTTAAAGTGTGATAATTAAATTGGTATTTTGACTTAGGTTTTTTTGAACACCATATAAGAGTTTCATGAGCATTTGTAAGTCTTGTTGCTCTGAAATTTGGTAAAGGATTTGATTTAGCCCATATTACATCATTCAAAATCCAAAAGTTTAGATCTTGAAGAATTTTCCCAATTCTAAATATATTGTGATAAGACCCTATAATCCATAATCCACCATCTGGTTTTAAAACTCTTTTACACTCACGTAAATATGAAAGGGTAAATTCATCATAGCTAGCGTAATTATCAAATTTGTCCCAATCTTGAGTTACTCCATTGACAACGGAATGGTTTGGTCTAGTTAAAACTTTATTTAGTTGCATATTGTAAGGGGGATCTAAAAAGATTAAGTCTATAGTATGGTCTTCAACTTTTTCAAATAGATCAATGCAATCACCTAGGTAAAGACTATTTTGTTTTAACACTGTGGAATCTTATTACTAATAAAGAAACATGTGTAAAAAAAGCATTGTAGTCTGTTGATAACTAAGGAGATAACTTTTTGATAAGTTTACTTATTGGTTGATAAGTTGTTCGATGAAATCTACTGACACCATGTGAATAAATAGCATCTAAATGATTTTTAGTTCCATAACCTGCATTTTTATTCCATTGATAAACATTATCTTTTGAGTGAAGTTTAGTAATTAATTTGTCCCTATATACTTTTGCTATAATAGATGCTGCGGAGACTTGATTTATTTTATCGTCTGCTTTGACTAGGGCTTTTAATTTATAATCTTCCATGCCATTTGGGGTAAACTTCCCATCAATAATGACTGTATCCGTTTTTTTTGATAACAAAATAATTGATTGCTTCATGCATTGCAAAACCACATTGTGAATATTTAATTTCTCAATAAATTTTTTTTTACCAATAATAATTTGATAATTAAAATTAAAGCCCTTATTTAATTTGAAATAATTATAAATTTCCTCTCTTTTTTTTTTTTTTATTTTTTTTGAGTCAGTAACATCAAATGGAAGTTCTTGAAAGAGAGAATTTTGAGATCTAAATGCACAAACTATTGCGCTTCCAACTAGAGAGCCTCTACCAACTTCATCAACACCAACGACATATTCACTCATCAAGTCTTGGTATCAATTCGATAAAATTACATGGTTTGTGTCTTATATCTAATTGATGAAAAAGAATATCATCCCAAGCATCTCGAACTGCAGAAGTTGATCCAGGCAAGCAAAAAATATAAGTTTGATTTAATAAAAAGGCACTTGCCCGAGATTGTATGGTTGAAGTCCCAATTCTATTATAACTGAGATGTCTAAATAATTCACCAAATCCTGGTATTTCAATTTGAGATATTTTTTTCAAAGCATCAATTGTATTGTCTCTTCCCGTTAAACCTGTTCCTCCCGTTGTAATTATTACATCGTTTTCAACAGAGTTAGTTAGGCCTTGAATTATAGGTATAAAGATTTCTGGTTCGTCTTCGATAATTTGATAATGAGAAACATCATGTCCTTTTTGAATTATTAGATCCTTTAATGTATTACCAGATTTATCATCTCTCTCTTTTCTTGTGTCCGATAAAGTAATGACGGCTATATTTATTTTTTTAAATGTTATTGTTTCGTCAATCATTAATCAAAATCGTATTAGTTGCTATCAGTTCATCAGCATAATCAAAAGAATTATGATTTATTAATTCATAAATAACAAGATTTGTTAGAACTCGCTCTACAAATAATCGAGTTTCTCTTGATGGAATAGATTCAATTAAAAGAAAGCTATCATTATTAAAACTAGTTTTTTTCATCCATTTTGAAAGATTTCCGGGTCCAGCATTATAAGAGATTAGAGCTTTCAATAAATCACCCTCTATATAATTTATGGATAATAAATTTTGTAAATAAAGACTTCCTGTTTCGACGTTAATTTCGGGATTATACAATATTCTAGGATTTGACTTAAATTGATGTTTTTTATTTACCATACGTGCTGTGGAGGGAAGAATTTGCATTAATCCATATGCACTTTTCCCACTTTTTGCAAAAGCGCTAAATTGAGACTCCTGTCTTATCATGCTTATGATAATAGTTGGATCTATGTCGTTGAAATTATAATTTTGAATCCATTGTGGTGTTGGATAAAGATAATCTATGGGGGCATCATCTTTAAATAAATATTTTGCTGTTTTAATTTGAAGAGAACTTAAGTCATTTTTAATAGAAAAATTTAAAATTAGTCTTTTAAATCTATCATTTGTAATGTTTTGAAGTCTATTTAACTCAATCTCTGCAATTGGCAGTTCATCAATGTCTATTAAAGCCTGAATTCTCTTACCTAATTTTGTATTTAAAAATGAGTCAAGATCCGAGTTCATTATAGAGGTGTTAAATTCAAAGTCCTGAATGGTCTTATCAATTATTCTACAAGATAAAATGGAATAAATATTAAAACTTGGCCTACAAGATTTATTTAAAGCCTCTAACGAAGCTTTAAAGGTAATAACATCTTCAGCATCTTTTGTTGATGATAAAAATGACCAATATGCTCCAGCATCGCTGAGCCATTTGTTATCTGAAATTTTTGAGAGTATTAAAAACTGCCTTGAAGCTTTTTGATATTTACCTTTTCTATAATACGAGAGACCCTTAATCCACAAGCCTTCAGAGTAAGGTTGACTTAAAAATGCCTCATCGTTAAGCACATTAATAGCCTTATCATCTAAATCTGCGAGATAATACCCATTGGCAATTTTTGATAATAAAAATGACTTTTCTTTTTGATTAAAATATTTTATGTGGTGATTCAAATATTCTAAAGCGCCAGTTGGCCATCCTCTACCAACTCTTGATCTTACAGTGTTATAGATACTAATTTTTTTTGAGTAATTTTTATTTGAAAATATTTTATTTGATTTACTTGAATTGGTAGCATCTGTTTTATCTTTTTGAAAGATTTCATTAAATAGAGGGTATGAATTTTTTTTTGGTCGTTTTGCTCCATCTGGCATTCTACGCACACCTAATTTATAAATCCTTCTCGCTTCATATTGATCACTGTATTCACTTAACCAATCTCGTAGTTCTAAAAAACTGGATCGATGTGCTGTAGGATGAAGGAGTTTTAAAGCTTGAACATGACCCATGAGTATTAAATCATCAAGTTTTGCAATATTTTTATCACCTCTAGCAAAATTACCATCTCTGTAATCGTTAAAAATACTTTTGTAGAGACCTATATCTTTTGAACTAAGGGCAAATATAGTTTGTGAGTAAAAAAGTGAGATTAATATGAGAACAATTTTCATTTCTAACCGCCCAGTTGTTTTTTTATTTCTTTTAAATCTTCCCAAGCATCTTTTTTGAGATCTGGGTTGTTAATAAGCAAAGATGGCTCATAGAGCACGCGGCATTTTTTTGGGACTACGTCATTTGGGGTATTAAAGTCAAACCACTTACCTCGAAGAGACATTGAGGATAAATCTGCAGCTAATAACATCTTAATACAATAATTTGACATAATTATTAAATATTTTGGATTAATCAATTCAATCAAACGATAATTTATCAATTGTAAAGTTGTAATCATTTTATGATCATTCTCAAACTCACCTATGCCTCTAGGTATATAAGAAGCTAAGCTTATTTGTTTCCTATCTAGTTTTATTGAGGAGAGCATTTTATCAAATAACTCACCATTTTTGTTATCTATTATTTTTGTGTCTGAAATATCACATTTACCATAAAAAAATAAAATCTTAGAATTTTTATTCCCCTCTACTAGTTTAATTGATTTATCTATATTTAATTTTATTAATTCTCCCTTCAAAAAATCCTCAAGCTGATTAATACTACTGGCCTTGCTTGGACTTGTTATATTATTTGAGGTTATTTGTTCAGTTTTATTCTCAACGAAATCTTTTTGTTTAAATTCTTCAAGATTCATCAATTCCAAAAGAATATTTTTTTGGTAGTCTAGCTGTTTCATGTTTAAAAAATTATCTATATTTTATTACACTATATGTTTTTTGGTATTTATTGTACATGCATATGGGTCTCAATTAAAAAATACATTTGATAATCAACTTCTAAGTTCTATATATGCCGAATACAATAATGATTATTTAACATGGGAGAAATTACCCAAATACGAATTATCAAGTGACCAGTCCTCAGATCTACTAAGTAAAATTATTATAGGCAATTACAAATTAAATAGTATTAATGAAAATAAAAAGGGATTTGTTCATGAAATTCTGCACTTTTTGAATAATCTGAGTAAAAATAATTGTTCAAATCTTCCAAATAAAAAGCAAATTTACATTTTTGAGGAGTCTATTTTAAAAAGCATAAATTTTTGGATGTCATTTTGCGATAATAAAAATATTGAGATTAATTTACAAAATTTAAATACTATTGATAGTAGATTTATAAATTTAATATATATAAACAAAATTTATTACTACCACTTAAGAAAAGATATAAGCCGTTTAAGTAAGATAAATAAAGAATTAACTACCAACCTAGAATCCCTTTCTATTTTTAATTCAAAAGAAATAAATCTATTGAATAATACTTTTAGTTCTAATGACCTAAATTTTCCATTTGCAAAATTTATTAAATCGTCGACTATGTTAAATAATTTATCTTTAGAATTAGATAAGGACTTTATAATTAAAGATTATAAAGACGTTATATATCTTCAACTATTTCAAACTAGTACTTATTATTTTTATGCAGGTGAGTATAAAAGTGCTCTTGCATTATTATCTTATTTAATTCAAATAGACTCAAAAAATAAAGATTATTACAATTATAAAAAACTCTCATTCTTAGCTGAATTAAATCCTAATAAAGACATACTTGATTTAATAAAAAATTTTAATTCAAGTAATTCTAATTTCGATTTTTTTAGAAACTACCTATTTATTTCATCTTCCATCAAATTAGATAGTAATTTGAGTGAATTAGTCTACTTCTTTAATAATATAAATCATAATAGTGATTGGACTCATTTGGATTTAGCATTCATTTTAGCAATGGAAATGTACCGTTCAAATGACGATCAGGCAGCTTTAGATTTTATCAATAACTGTTGTTTGAATATTTTAAAAAAATCAGATGACCCTATCCATTTATTTAAATATGGCATTTTGCTTGAGAGAAATAATGAAATTAAAACTGCTGAAGATTTCATCCAAAGGAGTATTGATATCTCTGACAGCTCATATCCCTATGTGTTAAACTATCTTGCATATTTATGGGTTGAAAATGAAAGAAAATTGGATCTTGCAGAAGTTATGCTACAAAAAGCAGTCAAAGACTCTGACTATAATAATGGAGCTATACTCGACAGCTTAGGGTGGCTTTATTATAAGAAAAATGATCTAAATTTAGCTGAAAAATGGATTTATAACGCATATACGCTAGAGCCTTCAGAGCCAGAAATAATTGACCATTTGTCACAAATTTATTATCAACAAGGCAGATTTAAAGAAGCTAAATTTCTTGATAACAAAATCTTATTATTTCACAAAGACTATTTTAAATTTGATGAAGTTTTAAATAGAAATGAATAAAACTAAACTAATTAGCCCTGCCAAGATAAATTTTGATTTAAAAATAAAATATTATGATGAAAATTATGAAAAACATAAAATTTCTTCAAAGGTTGTATTATTAAAAATAAAAGATTTAATTTTTGTTTCAAATCACTCAAAATTACAGATTACTTATCGTGATCATAATAATAAAATAATAAATTTAAAAAATGATATAATTAAAAAAACAATTACATTTTTCGATCAAAGATATAAAACTAGAACTAAATTAAAATTTTTGGTTCATAAAAATATACCTATCGGATATGGTCTAGGTGGAGGGTCTTCTAATGCTGCCTCAATTTTAAAGTTTTTGTATAAATATCATCAAATTAAATCAAATAATTTTAAAAAAGATGCTCCATTAATTGGATCAGATGTACTTTTATTTATTGATAAATATCCAAAAATTATTGATGGATTAAATAAATTTAATTATTCAAAAGCTAAAATGAATTCATGGAAGAAAATTTTTATAATTTTACCCTTAAAAAAAAATTTAACTAAAAATATTTATAACCACTTTAAAAATTATAATACACAAATAAATAGTAAGCATAATTCCCAAAATAATTTAACTAGGTCCTCAATGATTTTAAATCAAGAATTTAAGGAGATATTTATGTATCTTTCATTTTTTAAGAGAGATTTTCTAAAATTTGGCATGAGTGGTAGTGGTTCTTCTATTTTTCTATCTTTTAAGAAAATTTCGAAAGAAAGGCAAATTTTGAGGAATATCAATAAATTTTACCCTCTAGTTAGAATTGAAAAATCTCTTTATTTCGGATAAGTTCATTAATTCCTGATGGGGCGTAGCCAAGCGGTAAGGCACCGGTTTTTGGTATCGGCATGCGTAGGTTCGAATCCTACCGCCCCAGCCATTTCTGAGTTATATATTAAAACAATATGAATCAACTTTTATTTTCATTGAAAGAAGGATCTATCAGTTACCATAAAAATGAAATTTTTAAGGAACTAGATTTAAACATTCATAGAAAAGATTTTATTGCTCTTGTTGGTAAAAATGGGGCAGGGAAATCTACTTTAATGAATGTCATATCTGGTCAACATGAGATTGACTTAGGTGAAATATGGAGCATTGACAATATTGTAGTCAATTACTTCAACCAAAATTATAAATTACAAAATGAAAATAATACTGTTGAAAAAGAGATTTTATCAGCGATTACTAATCAAGATGATATTTACGAAATAGACATCTTCTGTAATAATTTAAGTTTAGATAAAAATAGTTTAATTAAAAATTTATCTGGAGGTCAAAAAAGAAGAGTAGGTCTAATCAAAACATTAATAAAACCATCTGACCTTTTGCTCTTGGACGAACCAACCAATCACCTAGACCTAGATACAATAGTATGGCTAGAAAATTATTTGAAAAAACTAGATAGTGCTATTTTATGTGTAAGTCATGATCGGCAATTTCTTAAAAATTTTACTAATAAAATATTATGGATAGACCGATCCAGAGTAAAAGTAAATAACAGCGGATACAGTGATTTTGAAAACTGGTCTAATACTTTGTTATCACAAGAAGAAAGAGAATTACAGAATAGAAAGCAATTTGTTAACCTAGAGGTTAATTGGGCCAACAAAGGAGTAAAAGCAAGAGTAAAACGAAACACTAGAAGGTTAGAGCAAGCAAAAGAGCTCAAGGACAATTTAGATAAAGATATAAGTGAATTTAAAAAAGCAACAAGAAAAATAGAAATCAATCAAATATTTGAAAATTCAAAGAATTTTAAACATGTTGCTGAATTTCATAATGCCGAATTTTATTTTGGCACTGAAGATAAAAAATTAATTTTAAAAAATTTTACTTTGAAAATCAGCAAAAAGGACAGAATAGGACTTTTAGGAAGTAATGGCTCAGGTAAATCAACATTTTTAAAAATCTTACTTAATGAGCTCCATTTAAAATCAGGGACTTTAAAACTTAGAAAAGAGTTGGAATTTTCATATTTTGACCAGTTAAGAAATGATTTAAAAGACAATCTTCCAATAAAAAAAATATTAGTACCCTCTGGTGGGGATTATCTTAAAACACAAGGTAAGGAAAGACATGTATGTAGTTACTTGAAGGATTTTCATTTCGATCCATCTAAAGCAAATGATCCTGTTGGTAGTTTATCTGGTGGAATGAAAAATCGATTACTCTTATCGAAGGTTTTATCAAATCCTAAAAGTGGTCTAATATTAGATGAACCAACAAATGATCTTGATATAGATACTTTAGATTTAGTAGAGTCAATGTTATCAAGCTACAATGGAACTTTAGTGGTCGTATCACATAATAGGGATTTTTTAGATAAATTAGTGAACAAAATATTATTTTTTAAGGGAAATGGAGAGGTTGTTTTGTTTAATGGAGGCTATCATGATTTTCTTAACAATAAAGATCTTCTAATAAATGATAGTGATGAATCTTTAAAGATTGATCATAAAGCTGAAAAATATAAAAAAAATTCATCAAAAGTTATTAAGAAGAAATTAACTTTTAAACTACAATATGAGCTTAACAATTTACCCAAACAAATAGATCTCTTAAAGGAACAAATAGATCATTTTGAAAAAATTTTAGAGGCACCGGATCTTTATAAAAAAGATTATGATTTATTTATAACTTCTAGTGAAAAATTAGGATCTCTTCAATTAGAATTAGAAACTAAAGAACAAAGATGGTTAGAGCTGATGGAACTTACTTAAATACATGAATTTAAAAAACAAAGTTAAAGAACTAATGAACAATTCTAGTTTAAACGAAATTTGTAATGTTCTCCCATATGAAGACAAAGATATTTATCTTATTGGAGGTGCGACTAGATCCATACTTTCTGATAAATATGAAAATAAAGATATTGATTTAGTCATACCAGATTTAGACAGTCTTACAGTTGATAAAATTTTAGATAAATACGAAGATGCAAAATATTACCCAGGATATAAAAGTATATCCTTGGTATTTAATGATTTTGAATATCAAATAAATTCTTTTAGAAAAGATATAGCTCCATCTGGAAGACACTCTAAAGTAGCTAAAGCTACCAGCATCAAAGAAGACTCCCTTAGAAGAGATTTTACTTTCAACAGTGTATATATAAATTTAAAAGGAAATGTTTATGATTTTTATTTGGGCATAGAACATTACCATAATAGCTATTTAAAATTTATTTTTGATCCGATAGTTCAAATTCAAAAAGACTATTTAAGGGCAATACGTTATATGAGATTTTTATCATTATTTGAAAATACAAAAACATTTCCTGCTGATATGGAGGCAATAACTATTCTCTCTAAAAATATTACAGATTTTGTAAAAGAGAAAAAGATAACTCAAGAGTTAAACAAAATCCAAAAGATGCCATTCCCTGAAAACACTATTTCCTTTTTAAAAAAAAATAGTGAGCTAAATCATCTTATAGATTTCTTAAACTAAAAATTACCTTTAATCTTTGAAACGATGATTGCAACGGAGGTTGCTAAATTTAATGATCTTGTTTTACTACTCATAGGTATCGTAATTTTATCATCAACTATACTATGAATTGTATCCGGAACTCCTGCTGTTTCTTTACCAAATAAAACAATATCATTTTCCTTGAATTCAAAATCATAGAGATTGTTGTTAGTTTTAGTAGTAGCTAGAATAACTCTCTTATTATTTTTTTTACAATAAGAGTAAAAATTGTCCCAATTTTCATGATTTAAAATTTTGCAATGATCTATGTAATCCATTACAGCACCTTTAAATCTTTTGTCTGACATTGAAAAAGGTAGTGGCTTCACAATGTGTATAGGAAATTCTAAACAAGCTGCTGTTCTGATAATAACGCCAAGATTTTGAGGCATATCAGGCTGATAGAGACATATTGCAAATTTATGCGTCATGATGACTACTACTTATGCTACATCTTACTAATAAAATCTATAAAGATTTAAAATCAAATGTCAGACAGTAAAAAACCAAGAAGAGATTTTATAAAATTATCTGCAATGACTCTGGGAGGGGTAGGAGCTGCTAGTTTACTAATACCTTTTATATCTAGCATGAATCCAGGAAAAGATACTCTAGCCTTAGCATCGACAGAGATAGATTTATCTCCTCTTGAAGAAGGTCAAAGTTTGACAGTAATATGGAGAGGCAAACCAGTTTTTATAAAGCACAGAACTAAAAGTGAAATTGATATTGCAAAAAACACATCTTTAGATGAACTTCCGGACGCTGAAGAGGACTCTGCAAGAGTTCAAAAAGATAATTGGTTAGTTGTCCTTGGTGTTTGCACTCATTTAGGCTGCGTTCCTCTCGGTCAAAAAGCTTCAGATACAAAAGGAGATTACGGTGGGTGGTTCTGCCCATGTCATGGTTCTCATTATGATACTTCGGGAAGGATCCGTAAGGGACCTGCACCAACTAATTTACCTGTTCCCCCGTATGTATTTTTAACAGATAACAGAATAAAGATAGGATAAAATTAATGAGCTCAGATCAATTACAAGGATATAAAAAAACATTAAACTCTCCCTATACTGGTATAAAGGGTTGGATTGACTCTAGGCTCCCATTGATAAGAATGATGGAAGCTGAATATCTAAAATTTCCAGTTCCAAAATCATTAAATTATTTTTGGTCTTTTGGCGGTATTGCTATGTTTTGTTTAATAGGCTTAATTTTAACTGGTATATTTTTAGGATTTCATTATAAGCCCTCAGCTGAAGACGCTTTTGACTCTGTAGAAAGGATTATGAGAGATGTCAGTTTTGGTTGGTTAATAAGATACCTTCATGCCAACTTAGTTTCATTTTTCTTTATAGCTACTTTTATTCATATCTTTAGAGCCTTATATTTTGGGTCATACAAAGCCCCTCGTGAGTTAGTATATATTTTCGGTTTGACGATGTTCATGTTAATGATGGCTACTGCTTTTTTAGGATACACACTTCCATGGGGTCAGATGTCATACTGGGGAGCTACTGTTATAACAAATCTTTTCTCAGCTATCCCTGTTGTGGGTGATGCAATATTACAGCTACTTCTCGGTGATTTTACCGTTGGGGACTCAGCTGTTAACCGGTTTTATGTATTGCACTGGTTGTTAGCTTTTGCGATTGTAGGTTTAGTTGTATTTCATGTCATTACACTCCACATGACAGGTTCAAATAATCCAACTGGTTCAGAACCTCAAAGTTGGGATGAAACAGTTAGCTTTCATCCTTACGTAACAATAAAAGATTTAAATGCTGCTCTATTTTTCTTCATTATTATGGCTTTCATTTTATTTTATTATCCTAATATATTAGGACATTCTGATAATTATATTAAAGCGAATCCTATGATAACTCCTGCACATATTGTGCCTGAATGGTATTTCTTACCCTTTTACGCTATTCTGAGAGCTATTCCTGATAAGCTTGGCGGGGTAATAGCTATGTTTAGTTCTATTCTTGCACTAGGATTACTTCCTTGGCTTGACACATCAAAAGTTAGATCATGTTTGTTTAGACCTATTTGGAGATATTGTGTTCTTTTATTTGCTGTAAACTTTTTGGTCTTAATGTATGTAGGAGGTAAACCTGCTGAAGATATTTATGTGCTTATCTCCAGGATTGGAACCGCATATTGGTTTTTATTTATTTTTGTATTGGCTCCACTTGTAGGATTTCTTGAAACCCCTAGACAACCACTTACTATTACAAATTACTTGCAAAGCAAAAAAGCTTAAATATGAGAAAAGCTCTTCTGGCCTTTTTTTTACTTTTCAGTTTTAACTCCTATGGCGCAGGTGCAAAAATTGACATTCCAAAATATGACTGGTCTTGGAAAGGGTTTTTTGGAACATATGATCGTGCCTCAGCTCAACGTGGCTTAAAAGTATACAGAGAGGTTTGTGCAGGTTGCCATTCTATGAATTATCTCGCTTACAGAAATCTAGGAGATCTTGGTTTTAGCGAAGATCACATTAAGGCAATAGCTGCAGAGCATTTAATTTTGGACGGACCCGATGATGAAGGTGAAATGTTTGAAAGAGATGGAATTCCATCAGATCAATTTGCAAATCCTTATCCAAATGTTAAAGCTGCTCGGGCTGCAAACAACGGTGCTTATCCCCCAGATTTATCTTTAATAGTCAAAGCTAGACCAAAAGGTGCAGATTATGTTAAAGCATTATTGCTTGGTTACGTTGATCCACCAGTAGACATGAAAGTACCCAAAGGCCAACATTATAACAAGTATATGGCAGGTAATTTAATTGCAATGACATCACCATTGTCTGATGGTTTAGTTGATTATGATGATGGCACCGAAAGTTCTATGGACCAAATGACAACTGATGTTACAACTTTTTTAGCTTGGGCTGCAGAGCCAAGCTTAGAGGATAGAAAAAGAATGGGTTTAAAGGTTATTCTATTTTTAATAGTTTTATTTGTACTTGCTTATATTTCAAAGCAACAGATTTGGAGAGATATCAAACATTAAACAAAAAGTGCATGACATCCCCGTCATTTACTTCATATTCTTTACCTTCTAATCTTAATTTTCCTTTTTCTTTCGCACCACTCTCCCCATTGTATTCAATATAATCCTCATAAGATATTGTCTCAGCCCTAATGAAACCTTTCTCCATATCAGTATGTATTTCACCAGCAGCACTTGGTGCTAATGTACCTTTAGAAATTGTCCAAGCTCTTAATTCTTTCTCACCAGCAGTAAAAAAATTAATATAATTCAAAAGGGCATAGCCTTTTTTTATAACTCTTTTCAACCCAGTTTCTTTAAGGCCCATACTATCAAGAAACATTTTTTTTTCTTCATTGTCACTTATTTGCGAAATTTCTGACTCAATTTTTGCACTTACAAGAAGCGTTTCTGAATTATTCAATTTAGAATATTCTTCAATAGATTTTGTGTGCGAATTTCCATTTACTGGGGAATTTTCATCAACATTACATACATATACAACTGGTTTTATAGAAATTAATTGAAATATACTCAAATATTCAATCTCATCTTTATCTAAATTATTTAATATTCTTTGTTCTTTAGAGATGAGCTCAATTGCCTTTTCAATTACTGATATTTTCTTTTTATCGTCTTCTGTTTTCTGAGTTTTTTTTAATTTTTGATAATTTTTCTCTAAAATTTCTAAATCAGATAATGCTAATTCTGCATTAATTATTTTAATATCTTCAAGGGGATCAATTCTATTTTCGACATGTTGTATATCATCATCTTCAAAACATCTTACTATATGAAATAAAGCATTTACTGATCGGATATGAGATAAAAATGCATTTCCCAAGCCTTCCCCTTTAGAGGCACCTTTGACTAAGCCTGCAATATCTACAATTTCAAAAGCTGCAGGGATAATTTTCTGCGGGTTGCATATTTTAGATAATTTTTGGATTCTATCATCTGGCACCCTTACCAAAGAACTATTAGGATCAATAGTAGCAAAAGGGTAATTAGCTGCCAGTGCTTGTTCATTTTCACATAATGCGTTAAACAAAGTAGATTTTCCTACGTTTGGTAGACCTATGATCCCACACTTCATTTAAATACCTAGATTGGATAAATGTTTAGAAACAAATATCTGTGATAAATTTAAGTATATGACTTCAAATAATAAAAAAAGTTTTTTCTTTTCTTCAACTTTGAAGTTGCCCAATACATGCCGTGTTACTTTATCTTTTTCCCCAGGATGACTAATACCAATTCTGAGCTTCCAATAGTTATCTCCAATTTTACTACTAATGCTTCTAAGTCCGTTGTGACCAGCATTACCTCCACCATATTTTATTTTGATTTCACCTAAATCTAAATCTAGCTCATCATATAAAACAAATATTTCATCAGATTTACTTAATTTATTAGTTTTTAAACTTAATATGCCATTTCCAGACTCATTCATATAATTGTCAGATAAGGCAATCTGACATTGATGACCATCCAACTGAAAAGTGTTAGTCAATTTAAAATTTTTAAATTTTTTTAATTTAAGTTCTAACTTATTAACAAGAAATTCGCCAAGTAACAAACCAGCGTTATGACGATTATTTTTTTGTTTGATAGTGGGATTGCCTAAGCAAAATAGAGTAAGCATATAGGAAGACTATATTATTCGGCTACTTTTTCTTCTTCTTTCTTATCTTCAGCTTTTTCTGCTGTTTCTTCAGTGCTTTCTTCTGTCTCTTCAGGTTCAGGTTCTTTTTCAACTTTTGGTGCTTGAACAGTGGCTAACATGAAGTCTCTACCTTGAATAGTAGGCTTCATTCCTTCTGTTAAAGTTACAGCGCTCAATCTTATATCATCACCAATTTCCTTGCCTTCTAACGATATAACAAATTTTTCAGGTATGTTATTAGCGAGACAAGTAAGTTCAATTTCTCTTCGGACCACGTTTAAGATGCCGCCTTGTTTCAATCCTGGAGATAATTCTTGATCAGTGAACTCAACGGGCACAGCAATGACTATTCTTGTTTTTTCATCAACTCTTTGAAAGTCTACATGAATAGGATTGTGTTTAACTTTATGCCTTTGAATACTTTTTACAATTACAGCTTCTTTTTTATCACCAAACTCTACCTCAAATATTTTTGAGTAGAAGCCCCCTTCTTCAAATCTTTTTTTAAGCTGAATAGTGTCTACTGCAACCATAACAGGATCGGTGTTCCCTCCATATATGATAGAGGGTATTAAACCCTCATCAAAATAAGGATTAGTATTACCTTTTTTACGTTCTTTAGCAGGTATATTTCCACTGATTTTCATAGGCTGAGTTTATACAATAAAAACTAAGATTAATCAAACAGAGAAGATATAGATGTTTCGTTATTTATGCGCATTATAGCTTCTCCAAATAGTGGGGCCACTGACAAATATCTCATACCAGACGGAACTTCAAATGTGGGCTTAATAGTATTGGTACAAACCATTTCTTCTAGAACAGAATTATTAATGTTTTCTAAAGCTTTTCCAGAGTATACACCATGGGAACAATAACCATAAACATGAGTAGCTCCCTTTTCTTTTAGAGCCTTAGCTGCGTTACAAATAGTTCCTCCTGAGTCAACTAAATCATCAACAATGATACATTTCTTACCATCGACTGATCCTATAACATTCATAGCATTCGAGACACCAGGAGCATCCCTACGTTTATCTATTATAGCTAAGTCAGCGTTGAGTTTTTTTGCAAATGCTCTGGCCCTGAGAACACCACCAACATCCGGAGAGACAAATACTAAGTTCTTATCTCTTTTATTTGATTTGATATCATTTACAAACATATTTAATGCATAAAGATTATCCAATGGGATATCAAAAAACCCTTGAATTTGTCCTGCGTGTAAATCCATAGTTAAAACTCTATTGGCGCCTGCTGTTGTAATTAAATTAGCGACTAGTTTAGCCGAAATAGGAGTTCTTGGCCCAGTTTTTCGGTCCTGTCTGGCATAACCAAAATATGGTAATACAGCAGTAATTCTTTTAGCAGATCCTCTTTTTAAAGCATCGATTGCAACTAACAATTCCATTAAATTATCATTAGCAGGGAATGAAGTTGATTGTATTAAAAAAACATCCTCTCCTCT
>CABZUC010000023.1 GCA_902528805.1 uncultured Alphaproteobacteria bacterium | reverse complement strand
TAATTATTTTTAGATCAACTTCAGTGCTTTCCAAACAAGACAGTAAATAAAAATTTCTCTTTTTATCTCTTAAAAATAGATTTTTTGTATGCGCACCTTGCATATTCAAATCTATCTTTAATTTACTAGACTCCTCGACAGTAAAAAATGCCTCATGTTCATAAAGCTTGTATTCAATTTTTTGTTGATCTAGTGCGGCTAATAAACTTTTTGCTTCTAATTTCATTTTTATATATAAAGTGCTATCTTATATTTATCATATTATGAAAAAGAAAATAAATAGAAGAAGTTTTATTAAAAATGCCTCTATTCCAGTATTAGGAGCTGCTACTTTTTCTAGTTTTAATGTGCACGCTAGCACGACGACTGAATTAAACATGGTCACTTCTTGGCCAGAAAATTTTCCAGGTATCGGTCTGGGCGCAAATAGATTAGCTCAAAGAATTGAAAGTTTATCTAATAAGAGAATTAAGGTTAATGTTTACTCTGCTGGTAAACTAGTCCCACCATTTGGAGTTTTTGATGCTGTATCATCTGGTACAGCAGATTTATATCATTCAGCAGAATTTTACTGGGGAGGAAAAAATAAAGCCTATCCTTTTTTTGCTGCTGTTCCTTTTGGAATGACTGCAGAAGAGTTTAATTCTTGGATTTATTCAGGAAATGGTCAAATGCTTTGGGATGAGCTTGGCTCAGAGTTCAATGTTAAACATTTTTTAGTTGGTAACACAGGATCAACATTATTTGGATGGTTTAAAAATGAATTAAATAGTGTTGAAGATGTGGCAAAACTTAAAATAAGAAGTCCTGGTATGGGAGGTGACTTACTAAAAACAATGGGAGCAACACCAGTAAATATTGCTGGAGGAGAAATCCTTCAGTCGCTATCTAGCGGTGCCATAGATGCTGCTGATTGGTCTAATCCAGTTATGGATCTAGCATTTGGTTTTTATAAAGTAACCAATTATTGTTATTACCCTGATTTTAAAAAGCCAACAGTATCGATATCTCTCGGAATGAATTTAGACAAATGGAACTCTTTTGATGATGAAGCTAGAAGTATTATTGAGTTTGCTTGTCAGTCTGAAAACCAAGAAATGCTTTCTGATTTTATGTACAAAGAGGTTGTGGCTATAGAAAAATTAAAATCATTGGGTGTGGAATTTAGACAACTACCAAAAGATATTGTTATTGAGGCCAAAAAAAATATCAGTGGTGTTTTAGACAACTATACTGATACACCCCTTGGAACCAAAACAATCCAAGTAAAAACAACAGACTGTATAAAATTTTTAAAATCAATTACGACTGTCAAATTAATTAATTTTACAACTATGGAAATAACTAATCTCTAAAATTTTGAAACTGTAGTGGGATTTTAATATCGCTGGTTTTTAACAATTCAATCATGGATTGTAAATCATCTCTTTTTTTTCCTGTGATTCTTACTTCATCACCATTTATGGAAGCCTGAACTTTACCCTTTGATGTCTTTACAAGATTTGTAATTTTTTTAGCATCCTCTTTCGAAATACCATCTAGAATATCTATAAACTGTCTTACTCTATTACCTGAGGCGGTCTCTGTTGATTTAACATGAATAAATTTAGGATCAATTTTTCTTCTCACTATATTATTTTTTAATATATCATTGAATTGAGATAATTTTGTATTATCAGTTGTTTCTATAGTAATCGAAAATTCAGAACGCTCGATAGAAGAATTTGTATTCTTAAAGTCAAATCTATTATCAACTTCTCTTTTTGTATTATTGATGGCATTATCGATTTCTTGAATATCTGGTGAAGAGACAACATCAAAAGAAGGCATAATTGAACAATACAATATTTTTATTTATTTCAACACTAATAGTTTGGGGACCAACTTGGTATATTATTAAATTTCAACTAGGTATAGTTGATCCAATGACATCAGTCTTTTATCGATTTTTTTTATCTGCCATCATAATTTTAATCTTTTGTATATTTAAAAAAATAAATCTTAAATTTTCATTAAAAGAACATCTCTTTATTGCAGCTCTTGGTATTTCGTTATTTAATATAAATTATGTTTTTTTCTACCTCTCTACAGTGCATTTAATCAGTGGGTTTGTCGCTCTATGTTTTTCATCAATTTTATTTATGAATGTTGTTAATAACATTGTTTTTAAACGTAAGTATCCCAAAATTATGACACTAGTGGGAGGTTTCATTGGAACTTTAGGTTTATTATTTATTTTTTATGATGAAATTATTAATTTTGAATTTTCAAAGAGTACAAGTATTGGAATATTATTAGGAGTATTGGCAACCTACTTCGCATCCATAGGAAACTTGATATCAGAGTACACCTCTAAAATTAAGATGGATGTTGTGGCAGTTACAGGTTATGGCATGTTATATGGCTCCATAACTTTACTAATTTATCTACTTTTAGTTGGCATAGATTTAAACTTTGATTTTACTTATAGATATATAGTTTCTCTTCTTTATTTATCAATTTTTGGAAGTGTTTTTGGATTCATTCTATACTTGTCAATTATTAAAAATATTGGAGCAAATGATGCAGCATATATAGCGATCATAATGCCTCTCATAGCACTAATAATTTCTACTATATTTGAAGGATTAATATGGGATATGAACCTATACATAGGTGCATTTTTAGTAATATTTGGAAATATATTAATTTTAAAAAGAAATTAGTTTTTAAATAATTTTTTTTGCAAAATTACAATCATACTTGCCATTAAAAAAAGTATTAACATGGGTGTATAAACGAATTCAATACCAAAGATGTCTGCAACATATCCTAAGGCAGGTGGTGCTATCATAAAAACACCATAAACCCCTATTGTGATAATAGTTATTCCCACTGTCGGATTAACATTTTCAATTGAAGATCCAAAGGTGTAACAAATAGGGATAATAGAAGAGACACTAAAACCAGCAATTATAAAACCAATAATGGCAAATGTTAACGAACTACTTAATGCTATTAAAATTGATCCTACTAAAGAACCGATCACAGAGAGAACAAGAAAATTATAGATACCAAAAATTTCTTTTAGTTTATCGCCAATTAATCTTCCAAAAACCATACTTCCATTAAAAGCTATTGCAGCAAGGCCAATATTAAATCCATCAGCATTAATATAATCTCTCATATATAAAGATCCCCAAGAGTCTGTGCCCCCTTCTAAAAATACTGCTGTGATAGCTAAAATAAATAAAACTATTAGAAATAATGGCCAATTAAAAAAAATAGAAAAGAAAGATAAAGAGTCTGATTTGTTATTTTTTATAGTTAAGCTGCTAAAGAAAATTATTGGAGCTAAAATCGCAACAAATACAATTGAATTTATAAAAAAACTTATTCTAAACTCTAAAAATAAACTTGTTAACAAAGATCCTGATAACAATCCAATACTCCAAAACGCATGAAAACCTGACATCATGGGTCTTTTAAACTTTTTCTCTAAAGAAGTCGCTTGCACATTAAGAATTACCTCAAATAATCCATAACAAACACCAAATATAAAACTCAACAATGCCATGAATTCAAATGATTGTGCAAATGGTATTAAAAGCCATAAAACACTTATAATGAACCCAGATATAAGGGATATTTTTTTGGACGAATAAAGTTGAGTTATTTTTGGTGCAACGATCATTGTTAAAACGGAACCAATTGAAAAGATAACAAATAAATAACCCATCCCAGTGTAATCAACTTCTATTTGATCTTTTATATCAGGAATTCTAACAGCCCATAAACCGACAAAAAAAGAGATTGAAAAAAATAGTGCTTTGCATGCATTAGTATCTGATATATGGATTTTCAATTTTTAAAATTAAAATTAATTAGATTACTACCATCCACCATCATCATCTGCTTTTTTATCATTTACAGATTTACTTAATGATGTTTTAACTAACTTCCAAATACCATTACCTGAAACAATAATTTCATTTTTTGAAAAGACTTGGCATTTTACAAAGCATAAAGTTTTAGTCATTCTTTCAATAGAAGGAATACATATTAATTCATCTCCTTTTTGAGCAGAAAAGGTAAAGTGTGTGTTCATTGATATAGTGACACATGGTCTATTACCAAATGACTTGTAAGCAGCATTACCCATTACATTATCTAAAACAGACATTAAAAAACCACCATGGGCAAAATTTCCAGAATTAAGATGTTTTTCAGCAACAGTTATACGATATATATTCTGATTGTTTTCTTGTTTTGTCTCTAATTCACCTAGTAATAGTGAATACGAAGATTTTGATATTAACTTCCAGGTCATATATAACTTTATAATGCAATCTTTCAAAAAAGAAATGTTTTATAAAATCACCTAGATAAATTTTTTAATGGACAAATAAATTGATACATAATGAATAGATCTTTTAGAACAGATGACAACAGTTCAAATAGTTTTATACCTAGCTATTCAGGTACTAACGGTGCCGTAGCAACTCATTCTAATTTATCATCAATGACCGCTTACAGTATTTTAAATGATGATAAAGGGAATGCATTTGATGCTGCTGCTGGAGCGATGTTAGTTGAAGGCCTCGTCAATCCTCAAATGTTTGGAATGGGAGGAGAAGGAGTGATGATTTTAAAACCAAAAGATCAAAATCCTTTAGTTTTGAATGGAAATACATTATCTCCAAGAAAATTTGATTTTTTAAACTTAGTTACAAGGGGTTATACAGAAGTACCTGATCAGGGTATTTTAAGTGCTGGCGTACCTGCAGCTTTTTCTTCTATTTTTAGGATGTTACAAAGATACGGGAGTCTTGATTTTAAAACAATCTCTCAATATGCAAAGGTATATGCAAAGGAAGGTTTTCCAATACACACTGGAATTATTAATCAAAACAAATTTGGATTAAATAGTTTAAAGGACAAATTTAGGAAAGAATGGAAAAATTCTGCAAAACTATATTTAAAAAATAATAAAAATATTCCAAAAGTTGGAAGCTTATTTAAAAATTTAGCTTACTCAAACTTATTAGACTATCTGGGTAATTATGAAAAAAAAATTACTGGTACTCAAAACAATAAGTTTAACAAATTACATGATGCTTTTTATAGTGGTGATGTAGCGAATTCTATTTTAAAATTTTCTAAAAAAAATAATGGTCTTCTCTCAAAAGAAGATTTTGAAAATTTTAATGTAAAGTTTGAAAAAACGATTTTCGAGAAATATGGTGATTTTCAAGTCCATAAAACAAATTTTTGGGGTCAAGGATTAACAAGTTTAATGATGTTAAAAATGGCAAATAAACAAAAAATTAAAACACTACAATCAGCTGATGATATTCATAAATTTATTGAAATTTTAAAATTAACATTTGCTGACAGAGAGATGTATTTTACTGGTAAATACAATACAAGAGTAAAAGCAAGTCACCTATTGAATGATAATTACTTGAATAAAAGAATTCGACTAATTACAGAAAAGGCTATTAATGCAATCATCCCCGGAGATCCTCTATCTAAAAATTCTTTACTGCCAATCGATAATGACATTAAACCATGGGGAGCTGGAACTGTACATATTAGTATTATTGACAAGGATAATAATGCAGTTTCATGCACACCTAGTGGAGGCTGGATTAGATCTAATGAAGTAATTAATGAGTTAGGATTTCCTTTAGGAAATAGACTGATGACCTTTTATTTATCAAAACCTGGTCATGCAAATTTCATTACTCCTTTGCAACAACCAAGAACAACACTGAGTCCAACTTTGATTATCAATCATAAGGAAAAGGAAATATTAAGTTGTGGGACTATGGGTGGTGATGCTCAAGACCAATGGCAAGCACAATTTTTAATGAATTATATGTTTTCAAATAAAAATATAGATCAAGCCTTAAATGAGCCCAGAGTTTCATCAGAGCATTTGCCTGCTTTTTTCCACCCACATGATCCAAATTATAAACAGTTATTGTTAGAAGAGCGGCTTGCACCCTTACAATCAAAATTAAATAAAAAAGGTCATAAATGCCAAACAGTTACTGACTGGAGTGAAGGTTTTATATTATGCACCAGAAAGAAAAATAAAATTTATGATGCATATGCAGATATTAGAAGTTATAAAAGTCAAATATTTCAAGCACAAGCATTGGCATGGTAAAGAAGCATAAAAAATTAAGTGATTTAGTAGATGTAGTTAAAAGACTGCGCAATCCAAAAAATGGATGTCCTTGGGATATTCAACAAACATCAAAATCTTTAGCTAAATATACTTTGGAGGAAGCATATGAAGTAATAGAAGCAATTGAGTCTAATAATTACCGTGAATTAGAGGGAGAGCTTGGAGATTTATTACTCCAAGTTATTTATCATTCAATTATTGCAGCTGAAAAAAAGAAATTTTCTATTGAAGATGTTATTGATACCAGTGTCAAAAAAATGAAATCACGTCACCCTCATATTTTTATGCGCGATGAGTCGATTAAAACTGTTCAAGATGTAAATGAATTTTGGGAAACGCAAAAAAAATATGAGAGAAAAAAAAAGGGAGCTCAATCTGTTTTAGATGGTGTGAGTGTTAGTCTTCCCGCTGTTACAAGATCTTTGAAACTTCAAAAAAGAGCTGCTAAAGAGGGCTTTGATTGGAAAGACGCTAACGGAAATTTGAAGAAGGTAAAAGAGGAATTAAATGAACTTTCTTATGAAATAAAAGCTCAAAATAAAAAAAAAATAAAGGAAGAATTAGGTGACTTACTATTCTCCTGTATTAATTTATCAAGAAAATTAGGACTTGATACTGAGACTGTTATCAGAGACTCTAATAGAAAGTTTGAAAAACGTTTTAAAAAAATGGAAAAACAAATGAAGAAGAAAAAATTAGAGTGGAATTTAAAAAACTTGGAAAAACAATGGCAAAACTCAAAATAGTTCTATTTAGTTTATTTTTTTCAGTTTTATCTAATGGCCTCTTATCTTACGAAATTACAGATCTAATAAAAATTCTTATTGAAAAAAATGAGACTAATTCAAAGTTTAAATACGACAATTTAATAGAAGATAAAGATTTACAAAATGCTGACACCTTATACATACCAGAAATTGATTACTCATTTAATATCTCTAATAATAATTCAAGTACTATAAGTACATCTAATTATAATTCAGATACTCATACTCTAAGTGCCACAGTTAACCTTTATAATGGAGGTTTTAGTCAGTTAAATTTAATTACAACGCAAACTAGAAATCAGGCTTTTGATTATTTAAGGGAGTATCAAAAAGAATTATTAATTAAAGAATTACTCAACGGTTATAGTAATTTACAAGCATTAATTTTTAAAAAGAAAAATCAACAGATGAATTTAGAGTTTTATAAAAAGAAAGTTCTGGAAGCAGAAATTTTATTTCAGGCAAATAGAACTACTAAAACTGAGTTATTGGATTTAGAAAATGAACTATTAGAAGCACAAACAGTATTATTAGATTTTGATAGACAGATAGATAACTTAATGTTGCAAGTAAGTAAATTACTTGATTTAGAAATTAAAGATGAAGATGTAAATTTTGATTATGAAATTGACGTATCAAGCAATCAAATTAATAAGAAATTATTCTCAGATTTAATGGGATCTTCTTATGGTCAATATTTATCTTTTATAGAAAATACATATCTGCCGGAGTTGGAAATGAGTAAAAAAGATCTGAGACCATCAGTTGATCTGTCATACTCTTTAAGTGAAAGTCAAAATTACTCTGCAACAATTGATCATAGAAGGTCTTCTTCACTCTCTTTAGCATTAAAAATACCTATTTATGATGGCTACAAAGATGAAAATAATTTTGATATAGAACAATACAATTATCAAAAAAAATTGCTTGAACATAAAGATTTAAAGAGAGATATGTTGAATACATATCTAGAGGCATGGAATAACTATGATTTTTATTTAAATAAAATTGATAACCAAATAAAAATTATGGATACCCTGAAACTGAAATTAAAAGGTAATGAGATATTGTATAAGGCACAGAAAATTAATATTACTGAACTAATAGAAAGTCAGAACGACTTAAATAATGCACAAAATATTTTATTAGATTTGAATTCTCTCAGAAAATATTATTTAATAGATATTCTTATTTTTAACGGGGATTTAAATACTATTATCAATGGATTGGGATAGATTAAAAACATTTTATCATGTTGCAACAGCTGGTAGCATATCTAGAGCTATGGATACAATCCATCTCAGTCAATCAGCGATTACAAGACAAATACAATCTCTAGAGCATAGTTTAAAAACTAAACTCTTTAAAAGACACACCAAGGGTATAACTCTTACAGAACAAGGCACATATCTTTTTGAAGAGACTGAGAAAATATTTGCTGATTTAAATTCTATTGAAAAAAAGATAGTTGAATATAAGTCAGTTCCTACTGGAAACCTGTCTATCAACACAACAGTTGCATTTGGCTCTATGTGGCTTAGTCCAAGAATAAATGAATTTATTCATGGATACCCAGAGATTAATCTTAAATTGAACTATTCTGAAGACGAGCAAGATATGCTTCGCCAAGATTATGATATTGGTTTGTGGATGAGAAAACCTAAACATTTAGACTTAGTATCAAAACACATCGCAACTATTAAATATCATATCTATGGTTCTGCAAATTATATCAACGAAATGGGTATGCCACTGAGAAGATCTGAGTTGAATAGTCATCGTTTGATAACTTATGGCATAGGTAAGCCCTCTCCTCTCTCCGATACTAATTGGATATTAAAAACAGGTGTGAAAAAAAACCAAAAAAATAGACGACCTCATATAACCATCAATAACCTCTATGGTCTATTAGTTGCAGTTGAAACCGGTGCAGGTTTAGCTGCATTACCTGATTATATGGCTCAACATAAAGCACATTTAGTTAAAGTATTACCTGATATTCAAGGACCAAATTATGAAGTCCATATGGTTTATCATGAAAATTTAAAAGGAAGTTTAAAACTTATTGCTTTTAGAGACTTCCTTATGAATAAAATAAGTCAATGGAGATTTTGACTTTAAAAATCTCCTTATTTCATTAAAAGTAAAATATAAATATGAATAATTTATTAAAAACCTACAAATTTAGTAGTTTTAAAGTTATCAAAGGACGTGGGTGTTATTTACACACCTCGGATAATAAAAAATTATTAGACTTTTCAGCAGGAGTTGCAGTTAACTCCCTTGGCTATAATCACCCAGTTGTTAGAAAAAGTTTACAAGATCAAATAAAAACAGGCATCACTCATTTATCTGGCTCACAAATGCATGAGTTCAAGACTAAATTATCTAAATTATTATCTGAGAATTCAAACAAAGGTGATGTTTTCTTTTCAAATTCAGGTGCAGAAAGCATTGAAGCTGCATTAAAAATAGCAAGAAACTATGGAAATAAAAAAGGCAAAGATGAAATTATCGCTATGACTTCCTCTTTTCATGGAAGAACAATTGGAGCCTTATCAGTTGGTAGTAATAAAAAATATAAAACTGATATTGGACCTGTACCAGGTAAAGTAAAATTTTGTAAATTTAATGATGTTTCTCATCTCAAAAAACTAGTCAATAAAAAAACAATAGCCATTATCATAGAATTTGTTCAAGGAGATGGAGGTATCAATATTTGTAGTAAGAGTTTTGCCAGAGCTATCAAAGAAATTTGCAAAAGTAAGAAAATTCTATTAATTGGAGATGAAATCCAAGGTGGTATAGGTCGGACTGGAAAAATTTTTGCATACAAACATTACGGTGTTGTTCCAGACATTATAACTTCAGCAAAAGGATTAGGTTCTGGAATTCCTATTGGTGCAACAATAGTAAAAAAATATATATCTAAGATGATTTCTACTGGTTTTCATGGTTCTACGTTTGGTGGAGGTATGCTTCAAACAAGGGTTTCTTATAATGTGCTGAAATATATAAACACAAAAGCTTTTTTAAATAAAATACTAATTAATGGTAAATATCTATCGAATTTACTTAAAAAAATGCATAACGATCATAAAGATAAAATAGTTGATACCAGATGCTTAGGTCTCATGGCTGGAATAGAATTTAAAACGAATGAAATTGCTTCAAAAATATTTTCAAAAATGGCAAAAAATGGGCTTATTACTACACTTATACAAGGTAACATTATAAGAATAACCCCTCCTCTAATAATTAACAAAAAAGAATTAAAAAATGGTTTAGATATAATCTCAAAATCGTTGTAAATTTTTTTTTTATTAATAAAATATTAAAAAATATTAGTTCAATGATTAAACTATTCATTTTAATTCTATTTTTAATTCCAAAAATCATTTTAGGACTAACTATTGGCGATGATGGAAAAATTTCTAGTTCCTCAGAAGAGTCAACATCTAATTTAACTAGTGGTGATAATGACGATGTTTTTCTTTTAAAGAATGCAGGGCTTTCAAATCAAGATACAACTTTAAATATTCCAGGTGGTTCTGAGCTTGGAAGTAAAAATTTACAAAATAGATACTCGACATATAAAAATATAATGAGAAAAATAGATTATAATATTCTATCTGTCTTAACTGAAGACACAAGATATGGTGAAACAGCTCTTGTTTTTAGAGTAGGAAAAGACTGTATCGGAATTAAAGCAGACTGTGCAAGAGGAGAGCCTGATAGTGGTGATTATACTAGAGCAGAATTTTCTCCGATTAACTATCATGGAAAATTTAAAGATAATGCTTGGACATCTTTCTCATTCAAAATAGTCAGCGAACTTGAAGAATGGTCGCCTGAATTAGTATATATTCAGCAATGGCATACAAGAAATGAATTCACTCCTCCCATGCATGGATTTGGTTTTAGGAAAGAGTTTGGCCTGCTCTTCAGAACTGAAACTAGTATGGGTATACAAATTGTAAATGATGATAACCCTTATTGTAATTCTGGAAAGTACTGTCATTTAAAAGATTTAGAACTTTTAGCTTTAGAATGGAATGAAATTAAAAAAGATGAATGGATTGATGTAGTTCAAAATATAAATTTTGATGATGATCCTGAGAAAGGATACATAAAGGTTTGGATTAATGGTAATTTAATAATCGATCATAAAGGCAAAACAAATTGGAGCAAGCTCCCAGGCTTTAATGCAAATGAGGACTTGGTTTGGGACTATAAATACGGCTTATATTCAAGATACAGGGGTCATGAAATGGCTGTGGCCTATGATGAATTGAGTCTAGCAAGGTCATGTGAAAAACTCAAAATTGAAAATTTAGGCTATAATTGCGAAGAATTAATTAAACAGTCAGCCCCTAAATCATTAGCTGTTATTGATACAGAATGGATTTATTCTAATAGAGAAAAAGATGTGAAGTCTGATTATTCTCAAGTGATAATAAATAAATCAAAATATTCATCTATTGCCTCAAATGAAAATTTCGTAGATGGAGATTATGAATTAATGTGGCATTGGAAAATATATGATGATGATGGAAAACTTGAAGAAGATAAATATTTGGGATCAGATCAAGCCACTATTAAAAATGGATTACTCACTTTTACTAAATTAAATAAATCTTTTGAAATGGAAAATGATATACAAAGTAAAAATAGAGAAAAAATAAATTTCAAAATAGAAGATGGTTTAATTTTGATTAGTGCAAATTTAGACCTAGCCTCAGATGGAGAAACTGAAGCAATGGCTATTGTTGGCTCAACATCAAAGGATAAAGACGGCAATTATTATGCTGAGGGCCCTTGGGACGATGATGGAAAAGAAATAATTGGTATAGCATTTAAATTGAAAAATTAATATTCAAGTTCATTTTTTTGAAATACTGTACCTATACCCTCCTCTGTTTCAAGTTCATTTAGTAAAGCATTTTTTATTTCCCCACTAATAATGTGAATCTTTTGAACACCTTGATTTAAAGCCTTTAAAGAACTTTCAACTTTCACAATCATTCCATTAGAAATAATTTTCTCATCAAAAAGCTTTTTAGCTACGTTTTCATCAACTGCAGAAATTCTTTTTCCTTCAGTGTCCTTTATAAATGGTACGTCTGATATAAAAATAAGTTTACTTGCAGACAAATTAATTGCTAGTTCAGTAGCGATAGTATCTGCATTAACATTTAATACTTCAGAAGTATTTTTATCTAAAACTAGACTTGGCATAATTATCATATCATGTTCTTTAAATAAGTTTTTAATTTGTAATGCATCAACAGACACAACATCACCTACTTGACCATAATCAACTCCATCAACAACTTTTCTTCTCTTTGCAGCTATAAAGTCTTTTTTGGAGATAGGAATTGGAAAATTTCTAATATTATAACGCGAACTTAAACTAAAAATATCAATTAAAATTTGACCAGATATTTTTTTAGCAGCCTCTATGTCTTGAGAAGAAGTTATTCTTCTTCCATTTAATTTTTTTGGTTCTATATCATGAACGTTAATCATATAATTATCCAGCTGTCTCCCAAATCCAAAGACCAATACTACTTTTAATTTGGAAATAGATTTTAATAGTTCTTTGATATCACTGATAACATTATCAATGTTTTCTTGATTATCGCAGATTTTACCACTCACTTTAATTACAAGAATAGAATTTTGTAATATGGACTGATAAAAACTTTGATTTTTAATCATAGGTACAGAGGTATCATTTGGTTTAATCCGAGTACTTGATCTTGATCAAAGATAAGGTTCATGCATTCTACAGCGTTACCAGAGGCACCTTTCACTAAATTATCTAAGCATGCTTCAACAACAAAATGATTCTCATCCTTAAAAGAAACGGCAATATCACAAAAGTTTGAGCCAATCACATTTGATAGTTTTGTATTATTCTGAATTCTTATAAAAGGAGCAGATTTAAAACAATCTACTAAACATGAGTCTAAAAAATCATCATTGATGTTTTCTTTTGTTTCGATATGACTAGTTAAATATATTCCTCTTGAAAAAGGCCCTGATAATGGCACAAAAGAGAGGTTTTTTCTTAAATTTGGAAAAGATTGATAAATTTCAGCCAAGTGTCGATGAGAGTTAATATTATAAGAAAAAACATCTTTAGATCTTGTCGAATGATGATTTTTATTTGTTGGATTTTTACCACCACCACTAGATCCAGTAATAGCAGTCACAGATACATTTTTGATTATGGAGTGAAATGGCAATAAAGATAACTGTGTTGTTAATGCAAAACACCCTGGATTGGAAATATTTGAGGATTTTTTTATTTCATCGCCAGAATTTTCAATGAAGCCATATTGAAACTGACTTTGAGTATTGACATCAAAATTAGATTTATAATATTTATTATAATCTTCTTGACTAGAAATTCTAAAATCAGAACTCAGATCTATAATTTTAACTTTTGATATTAATTCTTTTACATATTCATAAGCTGATCCGTGAGGTAATGCTAAAAAAACACAATCTAAATTTTCAAAATCATCTAGATTTTCTGTTTGTATGTCTTTTAAATTTAATGATTGTAAATGAGGAAACTCCTCATCAATAAATAATTCTCTTTGAAATATTTTTGATAGCTTTACATTTGGATGCATAGAGAGAATTCGTATTAATTCTATGCCTAAATATCCATTAGCGCCTATTATTCCTACTTTAATCATTATTAATCCTATTGATTATCTTAGCAAAAACATTGACATGGTTAGTTGAATTATAAATATTTAAAAAGTCTGAATTAGGTATAGAAAATTTATCAATAGATTGTTTGTATGCAGAGACATTATTTGTAACAGGTCCGCTTATGATCAATAATTTATCGTCTAGATTATTTAATTTTAGGTTCTCAATGATATTAACTGCCCCTGATACATCATAAGCACAAATAATAATTACTTCGATTGAATCCGTAATTTCAGTATTTTGAATTATTTCCTTGGTTCCATAATCTCCGTGATAGCCATCTCCTAATTCCATTAAAATTATTTCTGCATCTTCTGACATATCACTAATAATAGATGCTGAGCAATTTTGTATAGTTTCTTTGTCATTCATACAGGTACTAGGAAGACCATAATCTACAAAATCTGATGTTTTATAAGCTCCATTATCTTCGTAAGAGTATAAATCTTTCTGGGAAGCAGTACCTGCTAACTTACAGGCATTAATTCTTTTATAATAATTACAAAGTGTTTTAATTATAAAAGAAGTTACAGTAGTTTTTCCTGAGTCTATACCAGTGCCGATAACTGCTATAGATGGAACTTTATTTATTATCTTCTTTTCTTTAATTTTAGAATAATCAACTAAATTCAATTGTTTATTAGTTTTATCTATAATAGATCCAAGCACTTCACATTCTGTAGCTGGGCCTAAAAGAATATTGAAATCTTTACAATTACCAATGACACCTCCCAAATTTAAAATATGAATTTTATCGTGTTTATTTAATTCAGAAGGAACAGATCCTGTCATTCCTGTGGATGCAATTCTATTACCCAAAGCACCAACGATAATATCTCCCTCAGTTAATTCAGTAATTCTTCCAGAAATTAGCTCTAGCTTATTGTAATTAGGATTAACTGAAATTACTTTTACTGCAATTAGTTGCCCTTGATTACAATCAATCAAATCAGATATACTCAATTCATCGATATTATTGATGTTTTTAAGTACAGACCCTATTTTTTTTGTATTAATCATCTTAAGGTTGGTTTTATATAATTATCAAGAATATAAGCAATATTTTATTTAATTGATAATTTATAAGAATATAAGACTAAAGCTTTAAATTACGTACATTTTTGGCTGCTTGACGAATTCTTTGCTCATTTTCTACTAAACCTATTCGCACAAAACCTTCACCATATTCGCCAAAAGCGATACCTGGCGAAACAGCTACTTCAGCTTTTGTCATCAAATCCTTAGCAAATTTTAAAGATCCCTTATTTTGGTACTTTTTGGGTATAGGTGCCCATGCAAACATACTCGCTTTAGGACTGGGGATATTCCAACCTGATCGTGACATAGACTCGACTAGGACATTTCTTCTGCTCTCATAAATAGACCTAATTTCAGAGACACATGATTGAGATCCATTAAGAGCGGTAGCAGCTGCAACTTGAACAGGTGTGAAGGCTCCATAATCTAAGTAAGATTTAATTTTAGTTAGAGCTTCTATAAGTTTTTTATTCCCGACAGCAAATCCTATTCTCCAACCAGCCATAGCATATGTCTTTGACATTGAAGTAAACTCAACAGCAATTTCTTTGGCTCGATTAACTTGTAAAATTGAAGGCGGTGGTTTCTTATCAAAGTATATTTCTGCGTAAGCAAGATCAGATAAAACATAAACATTATATTTCAATGCCATCTTAATAATTTCCTTATAAAAATCTAAATCAACTACTTGTGCTGTTGGATTAGAGGGAAAAGAAACTATTAATGCTACAGGTGAAGGTGAACTATTTCTAATAGAGCGATCTAATCTTTCTAAGTATGTCTCAGGATCAAAAATACCATCCTTCATTGTTTGTAGATGTCTGAGTGAAGCACCCGCTATAATAAAACCATATGGATGTATTGGATAAGAGGGATTAGGTGAGATGATAATATCTCCAGGTGTTGAAATTGCTTGAGCTAAGTTAGCCAAACCCTCTTTAGAACCTAAAGTTACTATAACTTCACTGTCAGGATTTAATTTTACACCAAATCTTTTTTGATAATATTTAGCTTGAGCTTTTCTTAAACCAGGTACTCCTTTACTCATAGAATATCGACCTGTTCCTGGCTTATCAGTAACTTCTTTTAATTTATCTCTAATATGCTTAGGTGTTGGCATATCCGGATTGCCCATACCAAAATCAATAATGTCTTTTCCGT
>CABZUC010000022.1 GCA_902528805.1 uncultured Alphaproteobacteria bacterium | reverse complement strand
TGCTTCTATTTCTAATCCTGTAGAATAATTTGATTTAACTATACTCTTTAACAAAATGTATTCATTTTCCTTCAAATCAAATGTTAAAGACACGTAGTCTATTGGTACATTATGAGTTAATGGAATATGTTGGGAAGTATTTTTAGCAGCATATACTCCTGCTATTTTAGCAGTATGATATAAGTTATTTTGTAATTCTCTATCATTTTTAAGAAGAAGAAAAAGTTTTTTATCAATTTTTAACTTAGAGTGAGCCTCTGCATATCTTTTGGTTTTAATTTTTTTTGTAATATCAACCATTTCAATATCTTTATTTTTTTTATTAAAGTGCGATAAACTCATTAGGCTTTATATAATTTATTTATATATTTAACTTTATTTTCATTATTTAAAATACTTCCACCAATTAAAAAGGATGATATTCCACTATTATTTTTTATTTTTTTTATATTCGATACCGTAACTCCACTCTCACTAATTATTATTTTATTACTCAATTCTTTAGATAATCTAATTGATTTGTTAATATCAATCTTTTGTTCTTTCAAATTTCTATTATTTATTCCAATTAATTTGGCGTCTATATCTTTAATCATCTTAGCCTCTAAAATATTTTCAATTTCTATCAATACATCCAAACCAATTTTGTTTGCTAGTTTGTATAACTTTCTAATTTCTGATTTTGATAAAATTTTTGCAATCAATAATATCGCATCAGCTCCAAATTCTTTAGTTTCAAATACTTGTGTTTCATTAATAATAAAATCTTTTCTTATAATTGGTTTATTAGATATTTTTTTTGCAACATTTATATCATTTAAACTACCTCCAAAATTTTTGTCAGTTAAAATTGATATGCAGCAGCATTTTGATTTATGATATTGTTCAATAACATCTTGTAGATATCTAACTTTATTAAAGCTTTTAACAGACGGACTGTATCTCTTAAATTCTGCAATAAGTGCATTTTTATTTTTACTTAAATTACTTTCTATAGCATTCAAAAAAGAATTTAAATTAGTAGACTTTGGTTTATTTTTTTTAATTTTTTTTTGACTTAAATATTCTGAGTGATTTTTTTTTTCTAAAACTATTTGATCTAAAATTTTCATTACTTTTTAATTTCATTTAAATGATTAAAAGCTATGGAATTATCTAAAGAATTACTTAAAATTTCAAAGCAACTATCAAAGTGATAATCTGGTTTAATGGTTCGCATTGCATAAATAGAATTAATTATTGTAATATCTCTGTAACTATCTTTTTTTCCCTGAAACAATTCAATTAATCTATTTGCATTGTATGATGGTAAACCCCCTTTGATATCTTTAAAATTTAATTTTGAGGTAAGGTATTTTTTATAAGTCATGTGTGAAATTTTCGTTTTTGTAATGCTTTTTTCTTTTTTTAAAATAAAAATTTGTTGGTGCAAATATACTTATCTCATCTAAACCATCCTCTGAGAAAAAAATAGTAAATTTTTTATTTTTAATTTTTGATAATATTTTTGACATAATTTCTGCGGAGCCTTTATCTATTGTGCCTAATATTTGAAATTTTGCACCTAATGGATTCAATGTAGGACCCATATAATTAAATATTGTTTTTATTCCTATTTTTTTCCTCACTTCTCCAACTCTACTTAAATTAGGATAAAAAAATGGTGCATTTAAATATACAAATTTATCATTTGAAATCCTTTTAATAATTTTTTTTGAATGCCTTTCATTTGGTATTTTTAATTCAGAAATAATATCTGAGGAACCACTTAATGAACTAGCAGCCCGATTTCCATGTTTTGCTATGGGTATTCCAACAGAAGATAATAAGATTGCAACTGTGGTAGATATATTAAGTGTTTTTAATCCGTCTCCACCTGTTCCACATGTATCTAAAGAATTAGGATATTGCTTAATTTTATTTGAATTTTTAAAGATATAATTTCTTAATGCTAAAAGTATATCACCATCATTAATTAATTTATTAAGTTGATGAATGATTATTGCCTGATGAGTTATATTATTTGTATGGAATAAATATTTAATTACATATTTTATATTTTTCTTAGTAACTGTATCACCTATATTATATTTCATATACACTCCATAAAATTATCTACAATTTTAGAACCAATAACAGTTTCAATACTTTCTGGATGATACTGCACTCCAAATATTGAAAATAATTCATGTCTAAAACTCATTATTTTTTTATCATCATCAGAAATACTAGTTATTTTTAAATTTTTAGGAAAATTATCTTTATTTAGATATAAAGAGTGATATCTAGTAGCTTGAAAATTTATATTAATATTTTTATAAATTTTACATTCATTAATTTTTTTAATATTCGATACTTTCCCATGCATAGGTATTTTTAAAGTATCTATTTTAGCACCAAAATATACACCCAGTATCTGATGACCTAAACACACTCCTAATATTGGCATAAACGAGTAAATTTGGTGAACTAAATCTAGACATTCTCCTGCATTAAATGGATTACTGGGTCCAGGAGAAATCACAACACCCTTACTATTAATTATTTTGTCAAAATTCTTAAGTATTAAGTCATTCTTAATAACTAAAACATCATCATGCTTACTCAAACAGTGATAAAGATTATAAGTAAAGCTATCGTAATTATCTATTAATGTAATCATTATATTTGATGAGCCAATTTGTATGCTTCAAATAAAGCATTAGCTTTATTAATACACTCGCTGTGTTCGTTTTTAGCTATACTATCAAAAACTATACCTGCACCACTTTGAGCATATATCTTTTTATTTTTAATCATTGCTGTTCTTAGGTTTATACAACTGTCCATATCTCCATTAGCATCTATATAACAGACTGATCCAGAGTAAAATTCCCTATTTATAAGTTCATGTTTCTCTAATATTTCTAGTGCTCTAATTTTAGGTGCACCCGAAACTGTACCAGCAGGTAAACCTGCAAAAAGAACATCAATTGGTGTCAGATTTTTTTTTAATTCCCCTGTTACATTGCTAACTATGTGCATAACATGAGAATAATACTCTATAATATTTTGTTCAGTTACTTTTACTGTATTATTTTTTGAAATTTGACCTACATCATTTCTACCTAAATCTACTAACATTAAATGCTCTGCTAACTCTTTTTTATCATTAAGTAATTCGTTTTTTAAATTATTATCTTCTATTCCATTTTTTCCTCTTCTTCTAGTTCCAGCAATAGGTCTCAAGGTAATTTCTTTATTTTTTACCTTGATCATAGTTTCAGGACTTGAACAAATAATCTGATAGTTTTTTAGGTTTAAGAAAACAAGATAAGGAGAGGGATTAATTGATCTTAAGGCTCTATAAAAATTGAAAGGATTAATTAAATATTCATTAGAAAATCTTTGAGATAGAACAGCCTGAAATATTTCGCCAACCTTGATATCTGATTTTATTTCATCTACTCTTTTTAAAAAATCCTTTCTATTAACATGATTTTTAAACTTCTTTAATTTTTTAATATTTAATTTGTTAAATTTATGAAAGGGTGATTTGAGTAAACTCTCTAAAGTTTTTAAAGATTTAGTTGGAATTTTCTTATTATTTGAGACCTCAATTAAGTGAGTTTCGTTGAGAACATTATCAATTATTATTAAATTTGTTGGTTTAACAAAGTGCGCGAGTGGAATTCCAATTTCATTTTTATTAGGGTCATAACTTAATTTTGGAAGTGTAAATTTACATAAATCAAAACAAATATTACCAATAAAGACAGGTAGTGGTATATTTTGTTCATATAATGTTTTAATTTTTAAGTTCTTATAAATATTCTTTATAAAGATATCTGGTGATTTTATAATTTTCTTTCGATTATTAATTAATGCATAATTATTAAAAATTTCTATATTTTGATTTACATTGAAAAGAATAATTGAATATCTTCCTTTATTATCGCCTCCTATAACAGACTCTAAAATAGAGACGTCTTTAAATTTTTTAGCAAGCTTATTGTAAATCGTAATTGTATTTTCAGTATCTAAGAAAACCTTTTTACCGTGTACGTACATATTAAAGCTGAATAAGTTGTTCGTTATCTACTTCTATGTCTATGTTATTTTTTATTTGTTTTATGATATTTGAGTAAATTAAATTGACAATATTTTGTTTAATATTTAAAGAGTCTATAGATCCTATTGAATTTATATCTAAATATATAACCTCATTTGGTAATACCACTTTTAATTTTTCATGATTTTTAATAATGATAATTTTCTCCAAGTCCTCTGCTTCAATAAAATTATTCTTAATAGTGAGTGAGTCAGTAAAGTAATTTACCTTTACGGTACCAGTTTTATTTAATAATTCATCTCCATGAGAGGTATCAATATTTTTTTTATAATTACTAAATGATATTAAAAATTTTTCTTTAATATCAATAGGTAAATCTTCTTTAAATAATTTTTTTACATTAAATTGAAATAAAAAATTATCTTTTTTTATTTCTCCAGATGATTGATTGAAGTTAATAAAATTATATTGATCTGGTATATTTTCTAAGAAATTAAAAGAATTAGAGAAAAAAGTTTGATTTGTACTATAACTATCAATATTTTTTATTTCATCAGTCATTTCAAAATTTTCAATCTCTAATTGTATTAATGTGTTCATTATACCCTCATATGCATCTTTTAAATTCAATTGATATTCATCTTTGAATGATAAAAGTTTTACATAAAAGAATTTATCACCAATCTTAATACTTTCACTTTCATCCCCTACATTAAGTTTTTTTAAATTATCAAGCACTTGAGGTAAAATTAATTTCTCATTAACCTCTTCAAATAATTTAAATTGAGAATTATTACTATTTTTAAGTTCTACAAAACTTTCATTCCTATCATTTTCTAAAATTATTTGTTCATATGTATAATTTTTAGGCTCAATAAAAGTAGTTATATTTTCATTATAATAATTCTCTATAATTGCATCGGTTATAATTTCTTCTAGTATATAATTTTTCAGACTTATCTCGTTTATTGTGATTTCATATAATTCATTATCAGTGTAAAACTCTTCCTCTAGCTTATAATTAATTAGACTATTATTTTTTTTAATTTCATAAATGTTCAACTCTTTTTCTACGAGAAGTTCTGGATTAATTTCATTACTTACTAAGCTCTGTGCATCAAGACTATTATTAAATAAATCTATATAGATGTTTCCTTCAATTTCTTTTAGGTAATTTTGAAGGGATGCCTCATCTAAATTTCTAAACATTTCATCATTATTTAATGATTTTTTTAAAACTACTTTTTTTGAATTATCACTAATACTAATTTTTTCATCTAAGTAATTAATAAATACTAATTCATTTACATATTGATTTGTGAATTGAACTTTTGAGAATAATTCCTCTTGTTCTGATAGGTTAGAGAGGCTATTTTCAGATTTATAATTTTCATATGCTCTAGAAAATTCAATAGAAGATATCTTTTGATTTCCTACTTTAAGTACATATGTCTTACCCACATAAGATCCAAATCCAATAAATAAGAAACTTATTCCAAGTGCAGCACTAAATATAATGACAATTAATTTTTTAGTTTTCATTTATCTCAGTATTTTGATATCAGTTAACCCTATGAAATATATAATATTTAATTGGAAATCATATTTAAATATAGCCAAAAGTATGAACTTATCTAAAATCGTATCAAAGCTTCCATCTACAAAAAAATACAAACTTATTTGTAGTCCAAATAACTTTTATAATCTCTCTCTTAAATCTAGATATCCAAAAAATATATATGCTGCACAAAATATAGATTTGCATGGTAAAGGCGCTAGTACGGGCTCTATAAATATTGAAGACTTAGTAAATAATAAGATTAAGTATTGTATTCTTGGACATTCTGAAGTCAGATCTAATTTTGGTGAAACGGATTTGATTGTACAAAAAAAAACAGATCTATGTTTAATTAATAAAATAAAGCCCATAGTATGTATTGGAGAACCGTTAAAGATTTATAAATCAAAAAAAACTAATGTTTTTTTAAAAAAACAAATCAATAAAATATTTAAGAAATCAAATAATTATGAAGAAGTCGTCTTAGCCTATGAGCCTTTATGGTCAATTGGCACTGGATTAACTCCCAAATTATCAGAAATTGATGATATTTTGCGATTTTTATCAAAAATATTGGAAAATTATTCTTTTAAAAAAATTAATATTTTATATGGTGGTTCGGTAAATTTATCAAATATCAAAGATATTTTAAGTTTGCGAAATTTAAACGGAGTTTTAGTAGGCTCGGCTTCTACAAAATCTTCATTTATTAAACATTTTAAATGACATTATGATAAACCTTTTTCTAATTATAAGTGCGGTTATTGGAGTAGTTTTAATTTTAATAATATTATTTCAAAAAACTGAAGGCGGGAGTCTTGGTTTGGGTACTCAAACTTCTCTTACTGGCGGTATGACAGCAAACAAATCTTCATTTTCAGGCATGACAAAAATTACTTATATTTTAGGTTTTGGTTTTTTGTTTTGGTGTTTGTTTATGGGTGCAATTATTACAAAACAATATTCTTCTTCAACTGATTTAGAGACTATTCAGGAAGAAATTATCTTAGATGAGTCTATAGAGGAAATGATTCCAGAAGTGCCTAATCAGTGAAATTAATTTTCGTTACCGGAGGTGTTGTATCATCGCTTGGTAAGGGAATAGTCACTGCATCATTAGCCTCTCTTCTTAGAGCTCGAGGTATCAAACTAAAAATTCGAAAATTAGATCCGTATCTAAATGTTGATCCTGGAACAATGAGTCCATATCAACACGGTGAAGTTTATGTAACAGACGATGGTTATGAGACTGATTTAGATCTAGGTCACTATGAGAGATTTACAGACATAAAATGTTCAAAAAATGACTCAATATCCTCCGGTAAAATTTACTCAACTATTTTATCTAAAGAAAGAAAGGGTAAATATTTAGGTTCAACTGTTCAAGTAATACCTCATGTTACAGAAGAAATTAAAAATTCAATAAAAAAATCAACTAATAAAGATGATGTGATAATCTGCGAAATAGGGGGTACAGTTGGTGATATTGAAAGCCTCCCTTTTTTAGAGGCTATTAGACAATTTAAAAATGAAAGACAGCTTAACACTCTTCTTATACATTTAACTTTACTCCCTTATATAGAGACATCAGGTGAAATTAAAACAAAACCTACTCAACATTCAGTAAAAGAACTATTAAATGCAGGTATCCAGCCTGATATAATAGTATGTAGAAGTAATAAAAAAATCAAGAATGAAGAAATTCAAAAAATTAGTTTATTTTGTAATGTTCCTACAAATGCGGTGATACCTTCTTATGATGTAGGAAGTATTTATCAAGTTCCATCACTATTATCTAAATCTAAATTAGATGACCTAGTCATCAAAAGTTTAAATATAAAATCTACAAAAAAGAAAGACCTATCAAATTGGACAAATTTCGAAGTGTTAGAGTCGAGAGCAAAAGAAGAATTAAATATATTTATTATTGGAAAATATGTTCATTTAAAAGATAGTTATAAATCCCTCTATGAGGCTATCTATCATGCTGGTGTTCATAACAAAGCAAATGTTAAAATAAAATGGATTGACTCTGAAACTATAAATAAAAAAAATGTTGGAGAGCTAATGAGTAAGGCTGCAGGTATTTTGATACCAGGAGGTTTTGGAAATAGAGGTATAAGTGGAAAAATAGAAGCTATTAGGTATGCTAGAGAAAATCAAATTCCTTTCTTAGGTATTTGTTTAGGTATGCAATTATCTATTATTGAATTCACCAAAAATGTACTAAAAATGAAAAATTCTGGAAGTTCTGAATTTGGTAAACACACAAATAATGTCATATCTTTAATGACTGAATGGAGTAAAAAAAATCAAAAGGTTCAAAGGACCAAAGAGAATGATTTAGGAGCCACAATGAGATTGGGTTCATATCCCTGTTATATAAAAGAGAAATCTTTAGCATCCAAAGTTTATAAAAAAAAATTAATTTACGAAAGACACAGACATAGGTATGAAGTAAACCCTAAATATAGATCATCTATTGAAAAAAAAGGTTTGGTTTTTTCAGGTTTTTCTAAAGATAAAAAATTATTAGAAATTATCGAAAATAAAAATCATAAATGGTTTTTAGGTGTTCAGTTTCATCCAGAACTAAAATCAAAGCCATTTAAGCCTCATCCTATTTTCTTCTCATTTATCAAAAATAGTTTAGTTAATAAAAATGCCTAGATCAGTTTTTTTATCTAAACAATTAATCAAAAATGATACTGATAGACTCACATTAATATCTGGCCCATGCTTATTAGAAAATGAAAAGTTAGTTAGACAAGTTGCAAAGTTATTAATCAAATATGCAAAAAAAGAAAAGTTTAATTTAATATTTAAATGTAGTTTTGATAAAGCTAACAGAAGTTCTGACCAAACTATTAGAAATAAAATTTCTTTTGATAAATCATTAAATATATTAAAAAATCTTAAAAATGATTTAAAAATTTCTATAACTTCAGATGTTCACGAGACTTCACAAGTAGATAAGTTAGCTGAACTTTTAGACGTAATACAGATTCCAGCTTTTTTATGTAGACAAACTGACTTGATAAAATCTGCTGCACAAACAAAAAAGATTGTAAATGTTAAGAAAGGACAATTTTTATCTCACAAAGAAGTTTCGAATATCATTAAAAAAATTGAAAACGAAAATAATAAAAAAATACTTATTACTGAAAGAGGAAATTCATTTGGTTACAATTACTTAATAAATGATTTCAAAGGTATTCATTTTATGAAAGAGTTTGGATATCCAATTATTTTTGACTCAACTCATAGCGTGCAACTACCTGGTGGATTAGGAAAAAAAAGTGGAGGTGCTAGAGAATTTGTAGTTCCTCTATCTAAAGCTGCTTCTTCATTGAGAATAGCAGGTTTCTTTATTGAGACACACCCAAACCCGGAAAAAGCATTAAGTGATGGCCCTAATATGATTTATTTACATAAAATGCCAAAACTTTTAAATATTATTAATAAAATAAATAAGGCGGCAAAATAAATGAAACTTAAAAACATAATAGCAAGAGAGATTTTTGATAGTCGGGGAAACCCAACTGTTGAATGCGAATTAATTTTTGAAAATATCCCATATCCTTTTCGTGGAATGGTTCCATCAGGAGCATCGACAGGAAAGTTCGAGGCATTAGAATTAAGAGATCTAGACTCTAATAGAATGAGCGGTAAGGGTGTACTTAAGGCCGTATCTAATGTTAATGAATTAATTAAACCTATAATTTTAGAAAAGTCTTTTAATGATTTCAGAGATTTTGATAAATTCTTAATAGAACTTGATGGTACAGAAAATAAATCCAAATATGGTGCAAATGCTATTCTATCTTTAAGTCTTGCATATTATAAGGCATGGTCTTATTCAAATTTTGGAGCAATATTTCTATCTCAAGGTTCTGAAAATTTAATTATCCCAGTACCAATGCTAAACATAATTAATGGTGGTCAACATGCAGACAATGATGTTGATTTTCAAGAATTTATGATTTTACCAATAGGATTTAATTCGCTAACTGAAGCTTTATCTTCCACTCACTCTGTAATTACAAATATTAAAAAAGAATTAAAATCACGATCTCTTAATACTAATCTTGGTGATGAGGGAGGTTTTGCTCCTAATTTAAAATCTCATCTAGATGTATTAGACCTAATATGCAACTCAATTTTAAAAGCAGGGTATAAACTAAATGATCACTTTAAAATCTCTTTAGATGCAGCCTCTAGTGAATTTTATTCAAATGGAAAATATAACTTTGAGGGTAATTCTTATTCGACTGAAGAAATGATCAGTGTTTATGAAAATATATGTGATAAATATCCTATATTTTCAATCGAAGACGCGCTTAATGAAGAAGACTATGAAGGTTGGGTGAAAATTACAAGTAAACTTGGTTCAAAAATACGTTTAGTCGGTGATGACCTTTTTGTAACAAATATTCAAAAATTAAAAACAGGCATTGATGAGAAACAAGCCAATAGTATTTTAATAAAATTAAATCAAATTGGCACAGTAACAGAAACTCTAGAGGCTATTAAATTAGCAACAGAAAATAATTTTGCATCTATAATGTCTCATAGATCAGGCGAAACAGAAGATTCTTTTATATCAGATTTAGCCGTTGCATCACATTGTCCTTTAATAAAAACAGGTTCATTGGCCAGATCGGATAGAGTTGCAAAATATAATCAGTTACTTAGAATATCAGAAAATGACAAAATTCAAGGCTATGCTGGTGAATTAAGTGAAGTTTTTAAAAGCTAGTAGTTTAATTAATTTCTTTTTTGTTTTTGTATTGATTTACCTTATATATCATACAATTTATGGAAAGTTTAACATCGGAAACTACTTAATTTACCAATTTGAAGAAAAAATGTACAAAAAATTGCAATCTAATCTCGATCAAAAAATGTTAGATATTAATATAGATTTACACTCTTTTTACTCTAATAAAGATGATTACATTGATGAAATTACTAAACAGAATAATCCAAATATTCAGGATGGTGAGACCATCCTAAAACTAGATTAAAATATGAATAAAAAAATTAGTAATTCTTTCTCCGATGACCAGCTATTAAAGTTTTATGAAAAGATGTTTTTAATCAGGAAATTTGAGGAAAAGGCAGCACAATTATACGGTGCTGGAAAAATTGGAGGTTTTTGTCATCTATATATTGGTCAAGAAGCGGTCGTAATAGGTATTCTTTCCTCTATCAATTCAGAAGACACTGTAATCACAGCTTATAGAGATCATGGGCATATATTAGCTCGTGGTGTAGATCCTAAATCAGTTATGTCAGAATTAACTGGAAGAAAGGATGGGATTTCAAAAGGTAAGGGTGGTTCTATGCACATGTTTTCTAAAGCTAACAGGTTCTATGGTGGACATGGAATTGTTGGTGCTCAAGTACCTTTAGGTGTTGGTATTGGTTTTGCCCATAAATATAGAAATGAAAAAAAAATTTCTAGGGTCTATCTTGGTGACGGAGCAATGAGTAATGGTCAAGTATTTGAAGCTTTTAATTTAGCATCACTATGGGAGTTGCCTGTATTGTTTATCATTGAAAATAATAAATATGGAATGGGAACATCTATAGGTAGATCAGCAGCAGGAAATGAGCTGTTTGAACGAGCTACCGTTTTCGGCATTAGAGGTGAAAAAGTAAATGGAATGAACTTCTTTACAGTGAGTGATGCTGCCATAAGAGCAAGAGATTACATAAATAATAACTCCAAACCATATATTATTGAAATGGATACTTACAGATACAGAGGCCACTCAATGTCTGATCCTGGTCTTTATAGGACAAAAGATGAAGTTAACAAAATGAAAGAAATAGACCCTGTGCTAATGATGAAAAAAAGTTTATTGAAAGAGTATAAATTTGAAGAGGACACTATTAAAGATATTGAAAGTGATATTAAAAAACAAATTAAAGATGTTGAAAAATTTTCGTTAGACTCACCACTTCCAGATATAAAAGAATTATTCACTGAGGTGTATTTATGAAAATATTACTTCCAGCATTATCTCCAACTATGGAAACAGGTAATTTAGTAAAATGGTTAGTTAAAGAGGGAGATGATGTACTTTCTGGTGATATTTTAGCAGAAATTGAAACTGATAAAGCCACTATGGAACTTGAGTCTCCAGATGATGGAAAAATTGAAAAAATATTAGTCAAAGAGGGCTCTGAAAATATTAGCGTCAACACAGAAATAGCATTACTTTCTGTTGAAGGCGAAGAAATTGAAGAAATAATAGAAAAACCTATTGAAAGTTCAACACCTGTGATACCGAATGGTGCCGATACGAAAATCACAGAAAATAATATTTCTACGGGTTCTCTTTTAAAAGATCAATCTGATAGCTTGGAAACAAAGAATTGGTATGAAAAAGAAATTACAATGAGAGAGGCTTTGAATCAAGCTATTGAAGAAGAAATGATTTTAGATAAAGATGTTTTTCTTCTAGGTGAAGAAGTAGCTGAGTATGATGGTGCATACAAAGTAACCCAGGGCCTTTTAGATAAGTTTGGATCAAAAAGAGTTCTAGACACTCCTATTTCTGAGCACGGTTTTACTGGTCTCGCAATAGGTGCAGCTATGTCTGGACTCAAACCAATTTGTGAGTTTATGACCTTTAACTTTTCTATGCAGGCAATTGATCAGATTGTAAATTCAGCTGCTAAATCTTTGTACATGTCAGGTGGAGAGATTAATGTGCCTATAGTATTTCGTGGGCCAAATGGCGCTGCTGCAAGAGTAGGTGCTCAACATAGTCAATGTTTTATTTCCTGGTTTTCTCATATACCAGGTTTGTTAGTTGTTGCTCCATCAAATGCAAGGGATGCTAAAGGTTTATTAAAATCATCAATTCGAAATCCAAATCCTGTTGTTTTTTTAGAGCATGAATTACTTTACAAAGAAAAAACTAATGTCCCTGAAGAAAATGATTTCTTAATTCCAATTGGTAAAGCAAATCTTATAAAAGAAGGTAGCGACGTAACTATTATTGGTTTTTCAATGTCAGTTCAACGAGTATTAAATGCTCTTCCATCAATAGAAAAATTAGGAATTAAACCTGATATTATTGACCTTAGATCTATTAAACCTTTGGATGAAGATCTTGTTTATAAATCTGTAAAGAAAACAAATAGAGTTGTAATAGTTGAGGATGGATGGGGCAATACAAGTTTTGGTTCACACTTATCTTACCTAATCCAATCAAATTGCTTTGATTATCTTGACTCAGAAATAATTAAAGTTAGTGGAAAAGATGTTCCAATGCCTTACGCTGAGAACTTAGAAAAATTGGCACTACCTAATACTGATGAGATTATATCTGCTGTAAAAAAAGTTTCTTATACAAATTAATGTTATTTGAAGTTAATTTACCTTCTTTGTCTCCCACGATGGAGGAAGGAAAAATTGTTAAATGGATAAAAAAGGAAAATGAAGCAATATTAAGTGGAGAAGTTTTGTTTGAAGTAGAAACAGATAAAGCCACCATGGAGTACGAGTCACCAGAAGATGGATATGTTGCTAAAATAATATCTAAGGAGGGTGAAACAGCCAATGTTAATCAGTTAGTTGCTATAATTTCAGATGATTTATCTTTTACTCAAGAGGATCTAAATAATTTTTTAAAAAATAGAGATACAAATAATAAAATACAAGATCAAAATATACCAGTCCTTGAAAATAATCAAAATTTATCATCTGATAATATTTTAATTACCCCTCTTGCTAAAAAATTAGCTTTAAAAAATAATATAGATATTTCTAAAATAAAAACTAACTCAAGGAGAATTCATACTGAAGATCTTGATATCACCAAAGATCAGGACAATGGTATTTTAAGATTATTTATATCTCCACTTGCAAAAAAAATATCTACTGAAAAATCAGTGAATTTATCAAATATAAATGGTTCAGGACCAAATAATAGAATTATTCTAAGAGATGTAACAGATGTTAATAAGTTGCCAGATAATTCAAATATAAATAAATTAAGACAGGCTATAGCAAAAGCTACGCTTCATTCTAAAAATAATATTCCCCATTTTTATTTAAATACTAAAGTAAATATGTCAAATTTATTAAAATTTAGAAAAGATCAAAAATTAAAAGGGAATAAGTATTCTCTAAATGCAATCTTAATGCAGGCTATATCTAAAGCATTCAAAGCATTCCCAGACTCTAATTGTACATACAAAGATAATGGTGAATTTTTTATTAACGATCATCACAATATAGGCATAGCAGTTGACTCTAAATTTGGTTTAAAAATGCCTGTAATAAAAAAAATTAATGACCTTTCATTAAAACAAATTAATTCCAATCTTAATGATAAGATAAATTTAACTAGAGATAACAAACTTTCTCCTTCTGATCTGTCGGATGGTGTAATAAGTATATCTAATTTAGGATCATTTAATATCCGAAGTTTTGATGCCATTATTCTGCCTGGTCAAACATATATACTTGCAGTAGGACAAATATTTGAGGATGTTTTTGTTGACAAAGGAAAGATAGAAATAGGAAGTTTTATAAATTTGACACTATCTTGCGATCATAGAGCAGTAGATGGAGTCTTAGCTTCTCAATTTTTATCAAGTATAGTACAAAATATGGAAATTATATCTGATGACAAATAAATATGATTTATCAATCGTTGGTGGTGGCCCTGGTGGATACGTCGCTGCTATAAAAGCTGCTCAACTTGGAATGAAGGTGGCCCTGTTTGAAGAAGATAAATTAGGAGGAGTGTGTCTTAATTGGGGATGTATTCCAACAAAATCTCTTCTGCACTCTGCAGAATTCATGGAAGAGGCTAATCACTTCGGACTAGATAAAAAAGACCTCACCAAAATAGCCCTAAATAAAGTCGTTGAGATGTCAAGAACCGCATCAGAAAATTTATCTAAAGGTGTTAATTCATTAATGAAAAAAAATAAAATAGATATATATAAACATCGCGCTTATCCAAAAAAATTAGATAATGAATTTTATGTTAAAACATCCTCCGATGAAATCATTTCAAAAAATATGATTATTGCCACAGGCTGTAAACCGAGAACAATAGGTGATATTAAATTTTCTGACTTAATATGGAGTTCTAAAGAAGCAATGATACCTAAATTTATTCCAAAAAAACTATGTATAATAGGATCAGGTGCTATTGGTATAGAGTTTGCGAGTATTTATAATGCTTTGGGATCAGAGGTTATAGTATTTGAGTCTCAAGGTAAAATTCTACCTCAATTTGATAATGATATCTCTAATGAAGCAAAAAAAATTTTCGAGAAAAAGGGTATTAAATTTGAATTAAACGCAAAGATTGAAAATATAGTCGAAGAAAAAAAATCTATTTCATTCAAAAATAACAATATAAAAGTAGTTTGTGATGCTTTGATACTCTCTGTAGGTGTCTTACCTAATTTAGACAAAGATTTTATAAGCACACTTGATTTGAATTTAACTGATACAGGTTATATTGGTACTAACCATAACTATGAAACCAACGTAAATGGTTTATTTGCAATTGGTGATATTATTGGCGCTCCTTGGTTAGCTCATAAGGCTATGCATGATGCCATAAACTGTGTTAGTTATATTTCATCCGGAAAAAACACACATAAACCAAAAAAAAATCATATACCTGGTTGTATTTATAGCCTACCTCAAATAGCCACAGTTGGTTTTACGGAGCAACAACTTAAAGACAATAATACACCATACAAATCAGGTAACTTTCCTTTTTTAGCGAATGGTAAATCTCAAACAATGTCTAATTCTTATGGTTTTGTTAAAACACTTTTTAATTCTGAGACAGGTGAAGTTTTGGGTGCCCATCTTATCGGCCCAGATGTAACAGAAATGATAGCCACATTTGGTTTAGCAATTTCATCTGAATCAACAGAAGATGAATTTATTAACACTGTATTTGCCCATCCTACCTTATCAGAGTCTATTCATGAAAGTGTATTGTCTGCATTTGAAAAACCTCTTCATTTTTAAATATGATTAGACATCCAGAAAAAATCAAAAAATTTAATCCAACCACACTTAAGAAACCAAATTGGCTTAAAGTTAAAGCCCCAACTTCAAAAAAATATTTTGAAACACTAGATATAGTTAATTCTCATAATTTGGTTACCGTATGCCAGGAAGCTGCATGTCCAAATATAGGTGAATGCTGGGAAAAAAAGCATGCAACATTTATGATATTAGGAGATACTTGCACTAGAGCTTGTGCATTTTGTAATGTTAAAACAGGTAAGCCCTCTGAGCCGCCTGACCCCATGGAGCCATTAAACGTTGCCAAATCTGTTCTGAAATTAGGACTAAAACATGTTGTAGTA
>CABZUC010000021.1 GCA_902528805.1 uncultured Alphaproteobacteria bacterium | reverse complement strand
TAAAAAAAAAAATGTTGGGCACGATAATTTAAAAGAGATTACTATAGATCGTTTAGATGAGACTTTTGAATTAGTTTTCAAATCTTTACCAAAAGATAAGAGTTTTTATTCATATGTTTTTACAGGAGGAGGTTCAAAGATAAAAAATTTCTACAATTATTTTAGAACAAAACATGGTTATGACATTCAGTTTTTGGAGCCGCCAAAGTCTTGTGGTATCCCTAAGGTTTTAAATGATGCTAGTATAATGTCTCTTTATTCAAGTTTTTGGCTTTTAACAAATAAAAGCTCAGAAGATAATGTTTTTATTCAAAAAATTGATTCTTTTTCAAGCAAAATATGGTACAAAAGATTCGTGGACCTACTATAGGTTGATTTGCGGGGAAAAAAATGACACTAGATATAGAACCAGTAGTTGATCAAAAAAACTTAAAACCATCCTTAACGGTCATGGGGATTGGCGGCGCAGGAAGTAATGCTGTAAATAACATGATTCAATCAAATTTAAATAATGTTGACTTTATTGTTGCAAACACGGATGCCCAAGCACTTGAAAATTCTCTTTGTTATAATCGTATCCAACTAGGATTAGAAAAAACTAAAGGTTTAGGTGCAGGTGCAGATCCAATTATTGGAAAAGATGCAGCAGAAGAAAGTATTGATTTAATTTCAGAAGAACTAAGAAACACTAATATGTTATTTCTAACAGCTGGTTTGGGAGGAGGAACAGGAACAGGTGCTCTACCAGTTATTGCAAGTATTGCAAAAAAATTAGGTATTGTAACTGTCGCAATAGTTTCAACCCCATTTAACTTTGAAGGTACAAAAAGAATGAACCTAGCATTACAAGGACTTGAAGAAGTTAAAAATAATGTAGATACACTACTCATAATACCAAATCAAAATTTATTTAAAGTATCTAATGAACAGACTTCGTTTGCAGAAGCTTTTAAAAAAGCAGATAACGTTCTTTTTGATGGAGTAAAAGGATTAACTGATTTAATTACACAGCCAGGTCTCATTAATTTAGATTTTGCTGATGTTAGAACTGTTATAAAAGAAATGGGATTTGCAATGATGGGTACCGCTGTTGCAGAAGGTGATAATAAAGCAGTAGAGGCATCAAACCTAGCTTTAACGAATCCATTAATTGAGAATATAGACATGAATACTGCTAAAGGAGTTATTGTTAATATTTCTGGAGGGAGCGATATGACTTTACTAGAAGTAGATCATGCTGCAAATATTATTAGACAGAGTGTCAACCCTGAGGCAAATATTATTTTTGGTTCTTTGATTGATGAAACTCTACAAGGTAAATTAAAAATTAGTATTTTTGCTACTGGCATAGAGGCATCAGGAAAAAAAATTCTTTACTACCCTGAGTCAGAAAATAATTCTGGTTTTAGTTCTATTCAAAATAAAATAGATGAAAGTTTGTCTGACGATGCTTCAGATATTAAAACTAATGATGACATTTCTGGTGTATTTGAAGAAAAACCAGTTATTTCTGAAAATGATGAATTTAATTTGACTAATGAGATAGACCAAAACACTGAAAATGGAGACGAAATAATTGAAAAAACCAATGAAAATAGTGTAAATTACGGAAATCTTGAAGAAAAAAAGAAAACGGGCTTTTTCAGTATGCTCTCTAATCTGATGACTTCTGATAAAAAAATAACTGAAGTTAAGGAAAAGACTCCTGAAAAAAAGCAAAAAAAGATAAAAACAGATCCAAATCTATTTTTATTCAGTGATGTTGTCGATGAAGAGGGTAATCAAGCTAAACAAAGTTTAGAAAATAATGAAATTTCTGAGATTTCGGATATTTCTGAATTTAGCGAAGAAAATGATATAAATGAGGATATAGATACCCCTTCATATCTTCGAAAAGGCTCTAATCAGTAAATCTAATAAATACATAGTTTTACAATTATAAAGTAATACTTTTTGGGTATTTTCTTAATATTATCTTAATGAAGAGTTATACCCTAAAAGAACCTATTACATTAGTTGGAATTGGTTTACATACTGGAGTGAAAACAAATATAACTCTTAACCCAGCTCCAATAAATTCTGGTATCCTTTTCAATAGAACAGATAAATCTGTTATTATTCCAGCTAAATGGGATAACGTAATATCTACAAAATTTTCAACCAACATTGCCTCAAATGGAATTGAAGTTAAGACTGTCGAGCACTTATTGAGTGCACTTGCTGGTCTTCATATAAACAATTGTGAGGTTTTAATTGACAACATTGAGGTGCCTATTCTTGATGGTAGTTCTAAAGTCTATGTTGAAAATATTTTAAAAACAGGAGTAAAAGAACAGGATTTAGAACAAAATATTTTGGAAATAATTAAGCCTGTAAAATTTCTATGTGATTATGGTTATGCTGAATTAGTACCAAACTCATCAATAGACCAAGGATTAAATATAAATTTAGAGTCAAGTTTTGATGGAAAGTATGATGATCAAGACATTCAGATTAGAAATTTAAATGGTAATTATGTCGAGTCTATTTCAAAAGCTAGGACTTTTGGTTTTTTTCAAGAATTAGAATATCTTAAGTCACAAAATCTAATTAAAGGTGGCTCACTTGATAATGCTATAGTTATCAAAGACAAGAAACCACTCAATAAAGATGGATTAAGATATGAGAATGAATTAATGCGCCATAAAGTTTTAGATGTAGTTGGAGATCTATACTTGTCAGGCTATCCTATTATTGGAACTTACAAAGGTTTTAAAACAGGTCACTTTATTACAAATAACTTACTTAAAGAGCTATTTAAATCAGAAGAAAATTATAAGATACATAAAATTAACTAAACCATTTTCTTTGGATCAGTATATTTTTTAAAATCTTTTTCAGATAAATCAGTCAACTCTAAACAAGATTGCATTAGTGAAATATTTTTATTGTAAGCGTTTAGTGCAACTTTAGATGCAAGATCATAGCCGATTACTTTTGTTAAGGGAGTCACTAACATTAAAGAACGATTTAATAGCTCATTTATTCTTTTTTTATTTATTTTTAATCCTTTTAAACAATTTACCCTAAACGATGCCATTGCTTCACCGATTAAACGAATAGCATCAAGAGTATTATGAATAATTAATGGATTATATACATTCAATTGGAAATGACCTTGGGTGCATGCGAATGTTACAGAATTTCGTAGACCAATTACATGTGCACATACCATTGATAAGGCTTCACACTGTGTAGGATTAATTTTCCCAGGCATAATAGATGAGCCTGGTTCATTAGCTGGTAGGATTATTTCAGAAATCCCACTTCTTGGCCCAGAGGCTAATACTCTGATATCATTTGCCATTTTAAATAATGCACTAGTTAAAATTTCAACACCTGACATAATTTCAATAAATACATCATGAGATGCAAGGGACTCATACTTATTGGGAGCAGATTTGAACGGAAGCTTTGTTTCTTGTTTTAAATATTTAATAAATTTTTTAGAAAAACTATCAGGTGCGTTTATACCCGAGCCTACAGCTGTACCCCCTTGAGCTAGTTCATAAAGCTTATTTAAACTTTTCTTAATAACACTTTCAGCATAAGAAATTTGATCATAGAAAGCTAAAAATTCATTTGAAATTTTTATTGGTGTTGCATCTTGAGTATGTGTTCTACCAATTTTTATAATTCCTTTGAATTCAGAAATTTTCTTTTTTAAAGATTTTTTAAAAGATACTATTTCTGGAAATAAATGCCTGTGTATTGATAATACTGTAGCAATATGCATTGCAGTAGGAATACTATCATTTGAAGATTGTGATTTATTTATATCATCATTTGGGTGAAGAGGATGATTAGTTGGAAGTTTTTTTCCTAATAATTGATTGCTTTTATTAGCAATAACTTCATTAAGGTTCATATTGATTTGGGTCCCTGATCCAGTTTGCCATACAACAAGAGGAAAATGATCATTTAATTTTCCAGAAATAATTAAATCACAAACTTTTCCAACAATTTTTGTATGTTTGTTTGATAATAATTTAAATTCTGAATTTGCTAAAGCACATGATTTTTTTTGTAAAGCTAGAGCTTCTATAAAAATATTTTGAAAATGAAATTTACCAATACCTATTTGAAAGTTCTCTATTGACCTTTGTGTTTGTGCCCCCCATAGTTTTGAGCTATCAACTTTGATTTCCCCTAAGCTATCTTTTTCAATACGAAATTTGACCATGTATGATTAATAATATATATCAAAATAAATGAAAAATATTTTATTAATTCGACATGGGCAAAGTGAGTGGAATAAATTAAATCTTTTTACTGGCTTCAAAAATATTGAATTATCTGAACAAGGGATTGACGAAGCAAACAAAGCTGGACAAAATTTCAAAAATTTAAATATTAAATTCGATATTGTATTCACTAGTGAGTTAAAAAGAGCGCAAGAAACAGCTAAAATAATTCTCAAAAATCTTGATCAATGGGATTATTTATACGGAGAGGGAAAAATAATAACAGATATTAAGTTAAATGAGAGAGATTATGGTGATCTTACCGGTCTAAATAAAAAAGAAACTGCTGAAAAATTTGGAGAAGAGCAAGTTCACAAATGGAGAAGAGGTTATTCAGATCAACCTCCTAATGGAGAGAGTCTGGAGGACGTAGTCAGAAGAGTAAAAATATATTTTGAACAGTCAATCAACCCTGCAATTCAGAGCTCTGATAACAATAATATATTGATAGCAGCGCATGGAAATTCTTTAAGGGCCTTACTAATTGTAATGAATATTTATGACTCTAGTAATATTAATTCTGTTGAGCTTTCAACAGGAGTGCCAATACATGTTATTTTGGTAAATAATAAATTTACAATAAAAAATTAACTTTTTGATCGACGCAGCATTAATCATTGCAATTGTATCTTACTACACAGTTATGTTTATAACACCTGGGCCAAATAACGCCATGCTTACAATTTCAGGTCTAAAATTTGGTTTTAAAAGATCTTTACCACACATATCCGGTATATCTCTCGGTCATGCATTGCAAGTTTCTTTAATTTGTACGGGATTAGGTTTTATTTTAATTCAAAATCCCCAATTTCAAATTGTTTTAAAATGGATGTGTTTTTTTTACCTCATTTATTTAGCTTATAAAATGATTGGTTCAATTAAGGATTATAAAAAAGAAAAAGGAAGACCGTTAAAAATATATGAAGCAGCTTTATTTCAGTGGATTAATCCAAAAGCATGGACGATAGCAATAACTGTTGCATCCGGCTTTATGCCACTAGAGGAAGAATTATGGGTTGCAGTAATATTTACAGGTTTAATGTCTTCGTTAGTAAGTTTTCCGTGTATCAGTTTATGGGCTTTATTTGGGAGCTTAATTAGAAATCTTATATCAAATACCTTGTTAAAAAAAATATTTGAATACTTTTTTGCTATACTTCTTATTTCAACTGGTATTTATTTAATTTTAAATTAGGTAGTCAATTAAATTTAAATAACGATAATTTAAAAATCCTTTTTTAGATATAAAGTAACTCTCTACACTATCGTTATTTATCGAATTTAAAATTTTTGGTAATTGTTTTTTTAACTTATTACTAAAATAAGTAGATGACTCTAAAGGTAAAGCACTAGGTAAGTTGTCTACTGCCATAACATCAACTCCCTTGTATTTATAGTAAGGAGATTTCAAAGAGGTTGTTTTTATTGTCGTTGGAATAGATCCATTGATATCACATGTTATATCTCCTATGATTTTGAAAAAACCATTATCTATGTCTTTATTAGTGAATAGTTTTGGAAATTTCTCATCCCAATAATGGCAAGAAATCAAAATGTCGTATTTTCCAATATACTGCTTAAAATTCGACCTATAAGAACCTTTACGAAGAATAAGATCTCTATCAGAAAATTTTCTATCAATTCTTTGATAATAATCTTTTGGTTCTAAAACATTAAAATAGGATTGACTAGTTTTTTTATTTCTTTTTATTCCAATTCTATTAAGAAAAAATTGAGCCCCCTTAGATACTAATCCATTCCCTGTGATAAGAATTTTAGTATTGCCAAAATCTTTATTTTTAAAAGACCCAATTATTTCTTTAATTGTAAAAAATACTTTTTTATTTTTTTTTATTTTCAAAAATTTACTAAGGGTTAGATAGGCACCCATAATACCAGCATGCCAACCAAAGCCTATACTTCTTAAACCATGAGTATTTCTTAAAAGCTCATAATCTATTAATGAGCAATTATTTTTGAGTATTTTCTTCAGCAATGGCATATTATGTTTTTGACCTTTAATTGTGTGAGAAAACATCATGTAATTTTGATTTTTTTTTATTGAAGATAAATTAATCTCTTTGATTGATAAAAATAAATCAATCTTTTGTGAATTATATTTTTTACAACCAACGGAAAAATATTGAGTATCTTTTATTGCCCTTTGATTAGAGGGTTCTATAAAGAATTTTAATTTAGAATTATTGTTTATGAGTTCCTTAATATCTTTAGGTACCAAGGGTACTCTAAATTCATTCTTCCTTGACTCTTTAAGTATACAAATATTCATATTTCTTTTATTTTAATACCAAAGTTATTCAGTTTATCTAAAATAAAATCAACCCTATTAATTTCATTAAATATTCTACTAATACCTGAATTTGTATTATTTTTGATTAAACACTCTATTACAGACACCATTGTTAAAGAAACACATTGAGACATAGCAGAGTTTTCTATATTTCTCGACTCATCAATATAAAGTGTTTTATCATAAACAATTTTATTTTGATATTTTGCAAAAAATCTAACAAATAGAAGAATTCTATCTTTTTCATTAGTTTTATATTTATTTTTGTCCCAAAGCTCTGAGGATATTTTTTCTAAATTAGAGTTTTCATCTAACTTCAAAAAAATTTTATTCCATTCTTTAGACCATCCTTTTAATCTGATAGTACCTCTTTGAAAGTTTTTAACTTTATCAATATACTCTTTTGATAAATACTCCTCTAAATAAGGGGTAGAGTCCCTGTTTGGGTAAATTTCAAATTCCTCTCCATTAAAATTCATTTTAGATATTTGTCTATATGCTTTATCTGATGTCTCTTCTTTATAGTTTTTTATAAATTTACAAGGTGTATTCAATGCTTTTAAAACACCTAGTGGGGACCAACTAAACTTATACTTAAATTTATTAGGAATATGAGGGAACCCACCGCACATACTTAATATTGATATTTCATCAACTAATGGAGGTGAGATACTTTTTTTAAATTGATGAAATAGTTTGTGTGATAAAAGATGATCTATCCCTGGGTCTAATCCAGTTTCGTTTAAAAAAAGGCAATTATTTTTTATGAATTGAGTCTTTAATTCAGCGTACTTGTTATCAAAGTAACTAGATGTGATTAAATGACATTTCTTATAAATTGCAAGTTTAGCTACATCATAGTGCATGCTAGCTGGTAACATTGAAACTATAATGTCGTTAGCTTTCAAATTTTTTTTTAAATAATCAAAGTTAAGATGATTAATTGTTAATCTATTATTTAAAAGTTTGCTGGCTTTATCAACAGATCGATTCCATACCTCTAGATCATGTCCTTTTTCATGAAGATATAATATCCCTGGTGGAGAAGATAAGCCTACACCAAGCCAATGAATTCTATTAAAGATCATTTTTAAAAATTTAGAATAATTCTGGTTAAATTTGTATAAAATTACAAGATGAAATTAATTCCTGAGTGGAAGGACCATGAGAAGTGCCTTATTGCTTGGCCATGTAATAAAGATTTATACGGTTCTGTTATTGAAGATGCTAGGTTAGAAATAGCTAATTTTGCAAATCAAATTTCAGATGATGAACAGGTTGAAATTTATTGTAATTCTTCTGACTTTAAGGAATGCCTACAAATTATATCAAATTCAAAAATTAATATCACTCAAACCAATTTAGATGATTCTTGGATGAGAGATGTTGCACCAATTTTTTATAAAAATAATGGAAGATTAGAGAGTTATTCATTTAATTTTAATGGTTACGGTAAATACCCTAATTATGAAAATGATAATAAGTTATCAGAATTTATTTCAAGTCAATTAAAGCTCCCAATTAAAAAAATTGATTTAACATTAGAAGGTGGCGCAATAACTTATGATGAAAATGGTAATTTATTTACAACTGAAAGCGTGCTTTTGAATCCAAATAGGTCCAACCCTAAAAAAAATATTATTGAGGAAAAACTTACAACATTATTTGATTTGAACTCGATAATTTGGCTTCCAACGGGGCTGGAGGGTGATGATACTGATGGCCATATAGATAATATTTTTTGTCCAATAGGCGACCAGAGATATCTTATTGCAAAAAGTAATGACCAAACGACATTTGATTATAAATCTCTAACTGAAGCTAATTTAATTTTAAATAGTAAGTTATCATTGACAGTAAATAATTTAAAAATTATTGAGATACCACTACCTTCAAACAAAATTATACATAATAAAAAACTCGTTGCATCATATATAAATTTCTATTCTACTAAAAATACAATATTCATTCCAAAATTTAATGTAAAAGAAGATCAGGAGGTCTATGATATATTTAAATCATTATTTAATAACAAAAAAATTGAAATGATAGAGTCGGCAAATATTAATTACGGTGGTGGAAATTTACACTGCATTACCATGAATGTTCCAAAATTATGAATGTAAATGTTGCAGTATCCCAATTTAAGTCAATAAAAGAAGACAAAGATGCTAATATCAATAAAGCACTTTATTTGGCTGGTGAGGCATCGAAACAAAAAGTTAATATTCTTCTCTTACAGGAGTTATTTCAAAGTGAGTATTTTTGTACAACACAAGATGAAAAGTTTTTTGATTATGCTATTGAATTTCCAAATAATAAATTATTTGAAACATTCTCAAATTTTTGCAAAAGCCACAATATGGTAATACCAGTTAGTTTCTTTGAGAAAAAAGATAGAAATTTTTTTAATTCTTTGGTCTTAATTAACTCTGATGGAAAATTAAGTGAGCTTTACCGTAAGTCTCATATACCTGAAGGACCTGGATACAATGAAAAATTTTACTTTGAACCTGGAGATACAGGTTTTAAGGTTTTTAAAACTAAGTTTGGAAATATTGGCTGTGGAATATGTTGGGATCAATGGTTTCCAGAGTGTGCTAGGTCAATGACTTTATCTGGTGCAGATATTTTATTATTTCCTACTGCGATTGGTTCTGAACCTCAGGACCCTTTATTAGACTCAAAAGATCACTGGCAAAATGTTATGAGGGGACATGCAGCTGCAAATCAAATTCCTGTTATTGCATCTAATAGAATTGGTACAGAGGTAGAGGGTTCAATTTCTGTTACTTTTTATGGCAGTTCTTTTATTGCTAATCATTTGGGTAATATTGAAATTGAAATGAATAAAGAAGAGGAAGGTTTTGTATTTAAAAATTTTAATTTTTCTGAGATAGCTAAATATCGCCAATCTTGGGGTAATTTTAGAGACCGAAGACCAGACCTATACAAAAATATTTGTGATTTTTAACTAAAACTATCATATTATTTTATTACTACTTAAATAAAGAGGAGAGGTAATATGAATAAATTTCTAACAACTCTTTTAGTCTTAATGCTTCCTATGAGTTTAAGCGCAAAAGAAGAGTTATTTATATATAATTGGTCAGATTATATAGCAGAGGATACCATTGCAAACTTTGAGGAAGAAACTGGTATTGATGTAACTTATGATGTTTTTGACTCTAATGAAGTTTTAGAAGCTAAGCTTTTAGCTGGAGGAAGTGGCTATGACTTGGTCGTTCCCTCAGGATCTTTTATGGAAAATCAGATTAAAGCTGGAGTTTTTCAAAAACTAGATAAAAGTATGATTCCAAATCTTAAAAATTTAGATCCAAGTGTTTTAGAAAAAACAGATGCTCATGACCCCGGTGGTGATTACTCTGTAAATTATATGTACGGAACAACTGGTATTGGTTATAACGTTGCCGCTGTTGAAGAAAGAGGTGGAGATGTTGAGTCCTGGGATATCATATTTGATGTAAATGAAATTTCTAAATATGAGGACTGCGGTGTTGCTTTTTTAGATGCACCAAGTGAGATTGTAGAAATTGCACTCAATTATCTAGGTCATGATCCAAATACAGAAAATACTAAAGCTAATCAAGAAGCTTTAGACTTATTAAATCAAATTAGACCATATATTAAGTACTTTGACTCATCTCAATACATAGATGATTTAGCCAACGGTGAAATATGTTTAGCAATTGGTTGGTCAGGTGATGTTTTCATAGCAGCATATGAAGAAATTGAAGAGGTTTGGTATTCAATTCCTAACGAGGGGACTGTTATTTGGTTTGATATGATGGGAATACCAGCAGATGCTAAAAATGTAGAAAATGCTCATAAATTCATTGACTATATTTTAAGACCAGAAGTTGTTGCTGAAATTACTAATTATGTTTGGTACTCCAATCCTAATTTAGTTGCCAACACAACCGAAGGACTGATAGACCCTGAAATTCTCTCAGATCCGGCAATTTATCCTACAGAGGAAACTTTAACTAAACTATTTGCAGATACCGCAGACTCACCTCAAAAGTCCAGAATATCTTCAAGAGTATTTAATAGCTTTAAAGCTACTCAATAAATTAATTTTAAGGCGCAACTTGGTGTCAAGTTGCGCCTTAAACTAACTTTCATGTCAAATTCTTTCTTAGAAATAATAGATTTAACTAAAAGATTTGGTGATATTTTGGCATTAGATAGAGTTAATCTCAAAATTGAAAAATCTGAAATATTTAGTCTGCTTGGTTCATCAGGTTGTGGAAAATCAACCCTTTTAAGAATTATTGCTGGTTTTGAAAAACCTGATCAGGGAAAAATATTACTTGAAGGAAATGATATTACTAACCTTCCTCCATACATAAGGCCACTAAATATAATGTTTCAAAATTATGCTTTATTCCCTCATCTTAATGTAACTAATAACATTAAATTTGGACTAAAAGAGGAAAGTTTTTCAAAGCAAGAAATTAATAATCGTGTCAATGAAATTTTGAATTTATTAGAGTTAAATGGCCTAGAGGAAAGAAAAGTGAATGAAATATCTGGTGGCCAACAACAACGTGTTGCATTAGCAAGGTGTTTAGTTAAAAAACCAAAATTACTTTTATTAGATGAACCACTTGCTGCGCTAGACAAACAACTAAGAATACAAACGCAATTCGAGTTAATTAACTTGCAGAATAAATTAGGTATTACATTTATAATTGTTACACATGACCAGGAGGAGGCAATTTCATTATCTGACAGAATGGCTATTATGCAAAATGGTGAAATTCTCCAAGTTGGAAACCCTGTTGAAATTTATGAAAAACCTAAGAATACATATATTGCAAATTTTATAGGTACAGCAAATATATTTCATATTCTAAACAAAGATAACCAAATAATAATTGAAGAGTTAAATTACGAAATTAAAAATATTAATAATAATAAAAATTTTAATAAATGTTTAATAAGGCCAGAAAAAATTAATATTAAAAAAATTGAAAATCAATCTGATAACTCAAATGTTGGTATTGTAAAAGAGGTAGCTTATCTGGGTAGTTATACTAAATACTTGATTGAAGTAAATGGAATTCAATTTTACTCATTTATGCAAAATAGTTTAGTTTCAGATAATCTACAAATTAAGTGGGATGATAAAGTTGAATTCAAATTTAATGATTCATCAATATTTTGGTTTAATGATTAGATACTTAAAAAAACAAAATTTTTGGTTCGTTTTTACCCCATATTTTTGGCTTATTTTATTCTTCTTTATTCCCTTAGCTTTAATTTTTAAAATTTCAATATCTGTATCTGAATGGGGCATGCCACCTTATAGAGATCTTTTTTCCTTATCTGAAGAGGGATTTAAAATTGACTCAACACTTAGTAATTACCTTTTTATTTTTTCAGATCCTTTTTATATCAGATCTTACTTAAATTCATTGTCCTTAGCTTTTACATCAACAATATTATGTTTGGTAATTGGCTATCCGATAGCTTTTTATGTCGCTAAATCTCAAGCAAATATAAGGATCATTCTTTTAGTTTTACTTATCATTCCATTTTGGACTTCATTTCTTTTGAGAGTATATGCTTGGAAAGTTTTGCTTCAAGGTTCTGGTATTATTAATTCCATTCTCATACATTTAGGTTTTATAACTGAGCCTATATCAATGCTACATAACCATTATGCGGTAATTTTAGGAGTAGTTTACACATATCTGCCATTCATGATTTTGCCACTATATGGATATTTAGTTAAGTTTGATTTAAACTTGATTGATGCTGCTAATGATTTAGGAGCAAAGCCTGTAAATACATTTTTAAAAGTAATCCTACCTTTATCATTACCAGGTATCATTGCGGGCAGTATGTTAGTTTTTATACCAGTGGTTGGAGAATTTGTAATTCCAGAGATGTTAGGGGGTAGTGATAAACTTTATTTTGGAAAAATAATTTGGGATGAATTTTTTGTTAATAGAGATTGGCCTGTTGCTAGCGCACTCGCAATGTCAGGAATTGTAATTCTAATTTTTCCAATAGTTATTTTTCAATTAATGTATGCAAAATACAATTTTAAGAATGAATAAACTTTTTTTCAAAATATTTACTTTAATTATAGGTTTCTCTTTTCTCTACTTCCCCATTTTAACACTTATTGCCTATTCGTTTAATGACAATAAAAGAGTAATGGTTTGGAAGGGATTTTCATTTAGATGGTATAAAGAACTATTCCAAAATGAACAAATATTAGAGGCTTTTTATACAAGTGTAAAAATAGCCTCTTTATCTGCAACTTTTGCAACAATTATGGGGGTAATGATAGGTTTTTCATTAACAAGAATATCAAAAATACCAGCTAGGCCCTTTTTTATTTTCTTAAGTTCTTCTCCTTTAGTTATGCCAGAGATAATCTTAGGTCTGTCTTTATTATTATTTTTTATATCATCTAATCATATAATTGGCTTTCCTTCTTCAAAAGGACAGCTCACAGTTTTAATTTCACATATAACGTTCTCAGTAGCTTTTGTAGCAGTCATAATTCAATCTAGATTAAGTAGTTATGATAAAAATATTGAAGAGGCCGCTCAAGATTTAGGAACAATTCCTAATATGATTTTCTGGAAAATTACAGCACCTGTTATATTACCCTCTATTATATCTGGCTGGCTTCTTGCATTTACACTTTCCTTGGATGATTTAGTTGTTGCTAGTTTTACTACTGGACCTGGCGCTAATACTTTACCTATTGTGGTTTTCTCTAAAGTCAGATTAGGTTTAAGCCCTGAGGTAAATGCTCTATCAGCAATTATAATGTTGATTGTTGTATTAGCTGCAATTAGTGTTTATTTTATAAATCGATCACACATTAAGAAGTAAATATTCTCTCTCCCAAGCTGTAATTATTTTATTATATGCATTAACTTCTAAGTCTTTAATTGAACAAAATAATTCTATGAAAGTTTCACCAAATATTTCTTTAGCTTCTTTAGATCTAGAAAAAGTATCAATTGATTGATAGATACTTTCTGTTAATGATACATTGACATTATAAGCTGCTTTTTTTGTTTCTGGTGTAGCTTTTAATTTTTTTTTAATACCCAAGTATCCTGCAGATAAAGTAGCAGCTATTGCTAAATATGGATTAACGTCTGAGCCACATAGTCTATTTTCAATCCTTGCTTGATTAGCAGAGTTATAATTTGGAACTCTAAAGCCACAAGTACGGTTTTCAAAACCCCAATTTAAATTAAAAGGAGTTCCTTCTTCCCAATAACCTCTTAATCTCTTAAATGAATTAACGTTAGGAGCAAAGAGAGGTAAAAAAGACTTAGAATATTTTTGCAATCCTCCTAAATAGCTATCAAAAAGTTTTGTTGTTTTGAGATTTTTATCAACGAATATTGGTTTTCCTTTTTTTAAAATTGATTGGTGTATATGCATGGAGTTACCAGGGCTGTCTTCCATTGGTTTAGCCATAAAAGTTGCATATAAATTATGTTTTAAAGCAGTTTGTCTTAGAGTTCTTTTAAATAGAAAAACCTGATCTGCTAAATCAAGAGGATTTCCATGCTTGAAGTTAATTTCCATCTGCGCAGGTCCATCTTCATGGTTTATGTTTTCGACATCTAATTCCTGAGCTTCGCAATAATCATATAAGTCCTCAAAAATATGGTCAAACTCATTAACTGCATCGATCCCATAAGACTGGTTTCCTTTTTCTATTCTTCCTGATTGCCCACTTGGTGTCTCCAATGGGTTATCAGGGTCATTATTTTTTTTTACTAAATAAAATTCAATTTCAGGAGCAACAATTGGCTCTAGTCCCATTTTTTCATATAGACTTATAACTTTTTTTAAAATACCTCTAGAATGAACTTCAATAACATTATCATTATTATCAACAGCATCACATATTACTTGAGCAGTTGGTTCATCGTACCATGGCACAGTTCTAAGAGTACTAAAATCAGGTTTTAAAATAAAATCACCATCAGTAGGATTAAGAATTTGATCATCTATTGAATAAGTTACATCTCTTGATACTGCTAATTTAAATAGGGCAAGAGGTAACCTCAAGCCACCAGAGTCAATTGAACTTAAAAATTTTTTCGTAGGTAGTATCTTACCTCTTGGAATACCTGAATTATCAGGGATCATACACTCAACCTCAGTAATTTTATTTTTCTTCAACCAATCAACATAATCATTCATAGCTATAACTAACCTTTAAAATTTGATACTTATGTATCTGATGGATTACTCAGATAATTATTATGTAAGAACAAAAGCATTCAACCTTAATACTAACAAATTAAGTGAGAGCTTACAATGTGATGTTTGTATCATTGGTGCAGGATTATCAGGGATTTCTTCAGCATTGTATCTATCTAAGATTAACCCTAGTTTGAATATAGTCATTTTAGAAAAAAATAAAGTAGGTTGGGGAGCATCTGGAAGAAATGGTGGACAGTTATTACATAGCTTTTCAGGTGAAAATTATTCTGTTCAAAAACATACGCAAGAGGAAATTAAGACATTATGGCAATTCACATTAGAGGCCGTTAGAGAGGTAAAAAAAAATATTAGAGAATTAAATATACACTGTGATTTAATTGAAGGTTATATACAAGCTGCAGTTAATAAATCTCATGACGAAGAACTAAAAAAATATGTTGACCAGTTGCAGACCGAATACAATTATGAGTCAGCGACATATCTCTCTAAATCTCAAATGGAGCAGTATTTTGAGAGTCCATACTATAAATCTGCAATGTATGACTCAGAATGTAGCCAAATTCATCCTCTAAACTATTGTTTAGGATTAGCAAAAGAGCTATTAAAAAATAAAAATTGTAAAATATTTGAAGATACAGGAGTGATCTCATATAACTCTCAAAATAAAGTAACAATAAATACTGAAAAAAATATTAATATAAAAGCAGATAAGTTAATTATCTGTTGTAATGCTTATATTGGTGACTTGAATAAGAGTTTAAGAAGAAAGATAATGCCTGTCAAAACTTATGTATCTGCATTTACACAAATTCCAAAAAAAGAATTAGATAAGTATTTTCGAAAACCTATAACAGTTGGTGATATGTTATTTGTATTAAATTATTTTAGATTAGACTCGAATGATAATTTGATTTTTGGTGGAGGTGTAAGCTACTCAAATATAGATCCCATTAATTTAGAACTATCTTTAAAAAAAAGTATTAGAAAAATCCTACCTGGATTAGAAAAATTTAAAGCCTGGTGTACTTGGAGTGGACATGTTGCTATAACTGTAAATAGATTTCCTCACATTGGAAGTATTGATAATAATATCTTTTTTGCTCAAGGCTATTCAGGTCATGGTTTAGCTATAACAACTATGGTTGGAAAAATGCTTGCTGAAGTTATCTCTAATCAAAATAACAATTTGAGTTTATTTGAAAAATTTAAACATAAAAATTTTCCAGGATTTGGTATCATAGATAAACCTTTGCTAGTTTTAGCGATGAGCTATTTTAAATTAAAAGATCATTTAAGCCTTAAATAGCTTATTTTTTCCTAATTTAAAATCAGGATCTAAATGTTTCTTTAATTTTTTTAAAAATATGTAATTTTTATTTGGTTTATATTTTTTTAAAAGATTATTCTTTTTTAAACCTAGTCCATGCTCTGCAGCAACACTTCCTTGATTTTTTATTGTAAGTTCGTAA
>CABZUC010000020.1 GCA_902528805.1 uncultured Alphaproteobacteria bacterium | reverse complement strand
AATCTTTCATAATAATTGATTTAGGTACTGCAACTACTTTAGATATTGTAATTAATTATAAATATTTTGGTGGTGTTATTTTACCCGGACGTACTACCTCATATGAAAATTTAATATCATTAGCCTCAGGTATAAAAAATGTGAAATTATCTAACGATACTAATATTTTAGGAAAAAATACAAGTCAAGCCTTGATGTCAGGTTTTAATATAGGCTATAAGCTCATGATTGAGTCTTATATAAAATTAATTAAAACCACTTATAAAAGAAATTTTAAAGTGATTTTTACTGGTGGATATGCTAGCACTATTATTAATAAAAAGACAAAATTTATTTATAGAGAAGATTTAACTCTTTTAGGTACTTCTTTTTACCAAAACTTTTTAAATGAAAAATATTGAATTATTAAATAATAAAAAGAATACTTATTTTTTGTCAATTGGTGGAATAGGCGAAATAGGTGGTAATAATTATCTATATTCTTTTAAAGGGGAACAGGTTATTGTTGATGGAGGTATATCATTTGCTGATGATAGTCTCCCAGGCGTAGATATCACTATTCCTGATCCCTATATTTTTCTAAATTCAAACATTAAACCTAAAGCTATGATCTTAACCCATGCTCATGAAGATCATGTTGGAGGGTTGGAGTATTACTTTGATAAAATAGATTTCCCTATTTATTGTAACCAATTTACATTTTCATATATAAAACATAAATTCAATAAAATAGCTGGATATGAAAAGAAATTTATCATAATTGACGATTTTCAAGAAATTGAATTTGAAAATTTCTCTTTCCAATTAATTCCTACGACTCACTCAATACCTGATCCCACAGGTATTTTTTTTAAAACTTTAGAAGGCAACATATATCATACAGGTGATTGGAAAATAGACAAAAATCCAGTAACTGGATCTCCATTTGATTATCAAAATTATCAGTTACTAAAGGATGAAAAAATTGATTTACTGATTGGTGACTCAACAAATGCGGGTGTAAACGAAATTTCTCGTTCAGAGTCTGAATTAGATCCTTCATTTGAAAAACTGTTTAAAAAGCTTAAAGGAAGAATCATAGTTACATGTTTTTCATCAAATATCGCAAGACTGAAAACAATAATTTCAAATGCTATTAGGCAGGATAAAAAAATATTTGTTGTAGGAAGAAGTATTAAAAGAGCTATTAATACTGCAATTGAAGAAAAATTAATTGAAAATTTTGAAATTCTTAATGAGAAAAAATTTCAAAACTATAATAAAGATAAAGTATTATTGATTTGCACTGGAAGCCAGGGGGAAAAAAATTCTGCTCTTTGGAAGATTGCAAACAATACACATAATCAAATTAAATTAAGCCCAAAAGATAATATAATTTTCTCATCTAAAGAAATTCCTGGTAATGAAAAATCAATATCTTATCTAAAAAACTCTTTTAGTTACCTGGGTTTAAATATCATTACAGATACAGATGAATTTGTTCATGTTTCAGGACATCCAGGAAAAAATGAAATCAAAGAGTTTTATTCTTTCATTCAACCAAAATCTTTAATTCCTATGCATGGAGAATATCTTCATTTGAAAAAACATCTTGAAATAGCTAAAAGTTTAAAAATTGAGAAGACCACTCTTCTTTTAAGTGGAGATTTGTGTCAACTAGATCTAGTCAACAAAAACCATAAGCTTATTAGTCAATTTATCATAAAAAAACTCCCTGTTGTTCAAAACTTAATTATAGAAGAAGATAATTTCATAAATGAAAGAGGAAAAATTCTTCATAATGGAGTAATAAGTATAAATTTAATTTTAAATAAAAAATTTGATATTATTAAATTTCAAATTTTTGATAAGGGCTTTCCATTTCCATACAATAAAGAAATTATTGAAAATGAGATCAAAGATATTTTATTAAATAAAATATTATTTATTAAGGATGAAATTGATGAAACATCTCTTAGTGAATTAGTAGAGGAAGTTTCTAAAAAAACTTTTAATAGAAATTTTTCTTTAAAGCCTGAGTTGTTGATACACATATCATTGATATGAAGTTTCTATTCTTACTTTTTATTATTTGGTGGGTTATTTTCATGACAATATTACCAATTAAAAGATCTGAATTTGAAGAGGGTATGCCTAGAAAGTCATATTTAGGTGCTAAATTTTTAATTTCATTTGCTTTGTCAATGATTGTATCCTTTTTTATAATAAAATATGAAAATAATATATTTGAATACTTTAAATGAAATTATCTAACCTTTTGCTTAATACACTAAAAGAGTCACCTAAAGAGGCTAAAATTATATCCCATCAATTAATGCTGCGCTCCTCAATGATTAGACAGCACACATCAGGCATTTATACTTGGCTACCGTTGGGTTTTAAAGTTTTAAAAAATATTGAAAATATCATTAGACGCAATCAAGATGAAATTGGTTGTAACGAAATGTTAATGTCTACTATCCAATCTTCGGAATTGTGGAAAAAAAGTGCAAGATATACAGATTATGGAAAAGAGATGTTAAGAATTACTGACAGACATGAAAATGAATTATTATATGGACCAACGAATGAAGAGGTAATAACAGATTTATTTTCAGATTATGTGAATTCCTATAAAGCTCTTCCAAAGTATCTTTATCATATTCAATGGAAATTTAGAGACGAAATTAGACCTCGATTTGGAGTAATGCGAGGTAGAGAATTTTTGATGAAGGATGCATATAGTTTTGATTTAACAGAAGAAGGCGCATTTGAAACTTATAAAATTTTTTTTAAAAGTTATTTAAAAACTTTTTTAGACCTAGGCTTACAACCAATACCAGTTAAGGCAGCCACAGGAGCTATTGGAGGAGATTTATCTCATGAGTTTCAAATATTAGCGAGCACAGGTGAAAGTGAAATAGCCTATGACTCAAAATTGATTGACTCAGGTTTATACAAAAAAAGTTATGAAGAAATTACATCAATGTATTCTGCTTCAGATGAAATGATTGATAAATCCAAATTTGACGTAATAGTTGGAAGAGGTATTGAAGTAGGACATATATTTAATTTTGGTACAAAATATACTAAACCTTTAGAATGCTATGTATTAAATAAAGATGGTAAGAGGATAAACCCACATATGGGATCTTATGGAGTCGGTGTTTCTAGATTAACAGCAGCCATAATAGAGGCTTTTCATGATGAGAAAGGTATCAAATGGCCTATTAACATTGCTCCATTTAAGATAAATATTATATCTCAATCAAACTCTGATCTGAATGAAGAGATTGAGAGCATCTACAATAATCTAACTTCTAAATACAACAATATCAGTCTTGATGATAGAGACTTAAGCATTGGAAGAAAAATTAAAGATTCTGAATTAATCGGGATACCTTGGACATTGATTATTGGAAATAACTATAAAGAAAAAGGTCAAGTTGAAGTTATTAGGAGATCTGATGGAGATAAGTTATTTTTAAGTAAACAAGAAATTGAGAACTTTGAATTTGAACAATACACTCCATAAACTATCTTTCTCCTACATATTTAATTTTAAAAAAGATAAAGCTTTTTCAGTATCGACAATTTTATCTTCCCTGGCTTTAATACTTGGTATTTCAATATTAATAACAGTTATGTCAGTGATGAATGGTTTTAGAGAACAATTAGTAGAGTCACTGAGTGGAGTAAATGGTGATATTACTATTTATGATGGTAATAAAGATAAAATTGAACAAATTAAAGAAAAAAATCCTTCAATATCTCTAGTTTATAATGTTCAAAGTAGGGTGATAACAAGTAATGAAAAAGGAATAGAAGGCCTATTAATGAAATCTCTTTATAAAGAGGATCTTTATAAGATACCTAAAATAAATCAAAATATATTTGAAATTGAAATAGAAACTGACAACTGGGTCTTCATTGGAGTTGAACTAGCAAGATCTTTGAATCTAAAAGTAGGAAAGCCACTTCAAATTAATATCCCAGGAAAGTCGATGACAATATTAGGACCAGTTCTAAATGCAAAAGAACTTATAATTAAAGGCATATTTAATACAGGTGTATACGATTTTGATAAATATTTTATCTTCAGCAATATAGAACTATTTAATAAAAATATAAATAGTTCAGTTATAGATATTTACTTAAATGGTAAAGACTTTGATTACACTGATTTAGATGGTGTAAATTATTCTACTTGGGAAGATCAAAATCAAACCTTAGCACAAGCATTATCAACTGAAAAAAATGTTATGTTTGTTATACTTTTCTTTATTATTATAATTTCTTCTTTTACAATTATTTCCAACCAGATCTTCTTTATTAAAGAGAAGTATAAAGATATTATTTTATTAAAAGCACTAGGAATACGACAATCTAAAATATGCTTTTTATTTTTTTTGAATTCATTTTTTATTTCTTTTTTTTCAATTATTTTAGGTACCTGTTTGGGTTTATTGTTATCTACAAATATTGACTCCGTTGAAAGCTTTTTATCATATTTATTAAATTTTGAACTTTGGAATAATGAAATTAGATATTTAACATCAATGCCCTATAGTATTAAATTAAATGATATTGTGTTTATTGTAAGTATTTCTCTTTTTTCAAGTTTAATAGCATCTTATATTCCAATATTGAGAATTTTTAAAATAAAACCAAATTTAATTTTAAGATGAGTTTATTAGAGTTAAAAAATATTTCAAAATCATACATATCAAGGGTTGGAAGTTTTCAAGTTATTGATCAATTAAATCTGACGGTAGAGCATAACCAGAATATTTTTTTATTTGGTCCCTCAGGATGTGGAAAATCAACATTATTAAATTTAATCTCCGGATTAGATAATTCAGACACCGGTGAAATTTATTTTAATGGGAATTTGGTTAAAAATCATTTTGAGTTACTTAAAGATGACATTGGTATAATTTTTCAAGATCACTATTTAATATCTGAACTTAATATCTTTGATAATATAAAACTTAAAAGTAATGACATTACTAAAATTGAAAACATTTTAGATTACTTTGAAATGACTGATTTTAAACTTAAGTATCCAAATCAATTATCAAATGGTCAAAAACAGAGAGTTTGTGTTGCTCGATCTTTAGTAAATAATCCTAAGCTTTTAATAGCAGATGAACCAACAAGTTATTTAGATAAACATAATGCAAAGTTAGTAATAGATCTCATATTGAACAGCTCCAGAAAGTTCAATTTATCAACAATAATTGCCAGTCATGATATTTCATTTCGACCACTATTTGATAAGTCTTATACATTAGATAATAAATCAATTAAAGAATGCTGATACCACTAAGAAATTACTCTAATTATTCTATTTGTGAGTCAAATATAAAAATTGATGATCTTGTAAACTTTGCAGAAAAAGAAAAATTACCAGCAATAGCATTAACAGACTATAAATTATTATCGGGTGTACTAGAATTTTCAATAAAATGTCAAAAAAAAGGTATTCAACCAATTATAGGTTTAGATGTTGATTATTTATCAATATTAAAAAATCACTCTCGTCTTACTATTCTTTCTAAAAATGAAAATGGTTTTAAAAATTTAAATATTTTATCTACAAAAATAAATACAGAAAATGATTTTCAATTATCTTTAAATAATATCAAAGAATTCTCTGATGGAAATATTTTAATTTTGGGAGGTCTACATAGTTATTTTGAGCATTTAAATATTAATAAAAATAATTTCAAATTAATTTTAGATGAAATTTATACATTAAAGAAAATGTTTAATAATGATATTTTTTTTGAGTTAGACTTAAATCTCGAAAATAATTTATTAAATGAAATATCTCAAAAATGTAATATTAATTGCTTTCTTTCGTCATTTAGCTTTTATAAACAAGATAAAGACTTTGATGCAATTAAAATTTTACATTGTTTAAAAAATGGTGAGTATCTTCAAAATACATCATTCAAATTAAAAAATAATTATTCTTTAACACAATCTCATCAAAATATTGATAAATTTACTCAATTAATTCAAAATTCAAATTTAATTTCAAATAAAATAAATTTTTTAATCGAGGAAAAAAATATAACTCTTCCTAATTTTAAATCAGACTTAGACTTTGACGAACATAAAGAAATTATCAAACAATCTAGAAGTGGCCTTGATTTAAGATTAAAAAAAATACTTTCAAATAAATCAATTGAGGAATTTAATCATCAATCTAAAATCTATAGAGATAGACTTGAATATGAATTAAATGTGATAGTTAAAATGAAGTTTTCTGGCTATTTTTTAATTGTAAGTGATTTTATCAGATGGGCCAAATCTAATTCAATTCCTGTAGGACCAGGTAGAGGTTCTGGTGCCGGTTCTATTGTTGCTTGGTCTTTATTAATAACAGATGTTGATCCAATTCAATTTGGACTACTTTTTGAAAGATTTTTAAACCCAGATAGAGTCTCAATGCCTGACTTTGATATTGATTTTTGTAAATCTAGAAGAGATGAAGTTATTGAGTATGTTCAAAAAAAATATGGTTTTCAAAATGTTGCTCAAATAATTACTTTTGGATCCATGATTTCAAGAGGAATACTAAAAGATATAGGTAGGGTTGAGGGAGTTCCTTACTCTGAAGTGGAGAGAATGGTAAATAAAATTCCCTATAATCCTGTTCACCCTTTAAGTATTAGCGAATTAAAGGCTAATCATAATGATCAATTGGGTGATTTAGCTGACTCACCGATGATGGACAAAGCCGAGTCTATGGAAGGCGCATTAAGAAATGTATCAACACATGCGGCTGGTATAATTATTTCTTCCGATAAACTTTATGGCAATATTCCTCTTTTCAAAGATGATGACTCTGAAATTATGGCTACACAATTTAATATGAAAGACTGTGAAAAAGCAGGTTTATTAAAATTTGATTTTCTAGGATTGGCTAATCTTACTGTCATCGATGAAACTCTTAAATTAATCAAAAAAATAAATAATGTGTCTATTGATCTCACTGAAATTCCTTTTGATGATGAAAAAACATTTAAACTATTAAGTAAGGGCTATACATGTGGTGTATTTCAAGTTGAGAGTGCAGTAATGGTTGATACTCTTATAAAACTTAAACCTACTAATTTAGAAGAAATTATAGCTGTGTTGGCTTTGAATAGACCTGGTCCAATGCAATTCATAGATAGTTTCATCAAAAGAAAAAAAGGAGAAGAGGAAATCATTTATGATCATCCTTTACTAGAACCAATTCTTAAAGAAACATATGGAATTATAGTTTATCAAGAGCAAATAATGAAAATAGCTCAAGTAATATCTGGATACACGCTTGGACAGGCAGACTTATTAAGAAGAGCTATCGGAAAAAAAATTAAATCCGAACTAATGAGTCAAAAAGACAATTTTATAAAAGGTGCTGTAAATAAAAAAATAAGGGTTAAAGATGCAGAAAAACTATTTTCTTTAATAGAGAAATTTGCAGAATATGGCTTTAATAAAAGTCATGCAGCTGCTTATGCATTTATTACTTACTATACTGCTTATTTAAAAGCACATTTCCCAAAAGAGTTTTATTGCGAACTGTTAAACAATTCATTAAATAATCCTGATAAGATTTTCGTAATACTAAATGAAATTAATGAACTAGATTTAAAAATATTACCCCCCGATATAAATTACTCTGATTATAAATTTACTGTTCATAAAGATAAAATTATTTATGGATTAGCTGCATTAAAGGGAGTAGGAGAAGAGTCCATGAAAGAATTAGTTATTGAAAGAAATACTAATGGTGAATATAAATCTTTGTCTGATTTTAATAGTAGGCTTTCTAGATCAGTTCTTAACAAAAGACAAATAGAAAAACTTATATTATCGAATTCTTTAAATTCACTTCATTTAGATATTTCAAAACTATTTGCTAATGTTGAAAATATTATTCAAAAGAAATCTAGTGCAACTTTATTTAACGATGTCTCAGACAAACAATTTTTTCTTAAAAAAGACTATGTAGTAATTGATCAAATTAAAGCAGAATTTGAGAGCTATGGTTTTCTTTATTCTCAAAAAAAACAAACAAAAATATTAACAAATCTTAATAATTCTTCTTTTAAGGAAAAAATTGATACTAAGAATGAATTTTTAGATTATTTTTATTTTTATGTTGTAAAAGCTCAATACAAAACAACTAAGAATGGCAAAAGATACATTCTTTTAAATGTTATTAATGAAAGTGGTTTTTTTGATCTGAGACTATTTAATGATAATTTTGATATTAGATCTTTACATACAAAATATATAAAAGCTAAGATCAAATCAGTGATTAAAAATGACTTTTTTAATATTAACATTGAAAATTTATTAATTTTAGAAGATGATGATTTAAAAAAACAAATCAGTTACGTATCCTATCAAGAGCTTTTGGATTTAGATAAAACAGCTAATTTCAATAATATTAGGGTTCAAAATGATAATAAAATATTAAATATTTCTTTGAATTAACCCTTGATTATTGATTTTTATCCTTTAAAACATCAAAAAAAAACAGGTTAACAGTGATCCGGTGCCTTAATGGTTTCCTTTCTGTTAGCCAAAGCTTAACCGGAGGCAAAATGAATATAGAAATTTCACTAGAGGATCTGTTAAAAAATGGTTCTCATTTTGGTCACAATAAAAAAAGATGGAATCCAAAAATGGATAAATTTATTTATGGCGAAAAAAATGGCACACACATACTAGATTTAAGAAAATCACTCCCCTTAATAGAGAATGCATTAAAATTCGCTCATGAGTCATCAAAAAATAAAAAAAAATTTCTATTTGTTTCTACTAAAAAACAACATTGTGAGATTGTTGAGAACATTGCAAAAGAAACTAATAATTATTTTGTCAATTTTAGATGGTTAGGCGGTATGATTACTAATTGGAACACTGTTAAGAATTCTATCAATACTCTTAATAACTATGAAAATATTTTAAACTCTGAAGATACAGTTTTTACTAAAAAGGAATTATCAGATATAGAAAAAAAAAAAATTAGATTAGATAAGACATTGGGTGGAATCGTTGAAATGAAATCAACACCAGATGTAATTTTTATAATTGATACAAATAGAGAACATATCGCTGTATTGGAAGCAAAAAAATTAGGCATACCGATTATTGGCATTGTAGATACTAACTGTGACCCAGACTTAATTGATTACCCAATACCTGCAAATGATGATGGTGTCAAATCTGTACAATTTATTCTTGATAATTTTAAAAAAGTTATTGTACAAAATGATGATACACCTATGGAAGAAAGTAAAATAGAAAATGAGTAGTATGGAATATATAAAGAAACTTAGAGACACTACTGGTAGTGGAATTGTTGATTGTAAAAAAGCATTATCTGAAAACAATAATGATATTGATGCAGCTATAAAATGGCTGAGAGAAAAAGGAATACTTAAAGCACAAAAAAAACAAGATAGAGAAACAAACGAAGGTGTTGTTTCTTTCTATAATAATTCATCAAATACACATTTTACTGTTTGTAAAATTAAGTGTGAGACTGATTTTGTTGCAAAAAATGAGGACTTTTTAGGATTTGCAGAGTCTCTATCTAAAGCAATACATGAAAACAAAATTATAAATGAACATGGAAATGATGAGGATTTATCAGATTTAAAAATAAATAATAAACCTTTAAAGGAAAGCCTCACAGATCTAATATCAAAAATAGGAGAAAATATTCAAATAGTTTCATACAAAAAATATTCTTCAGAAAAATCAATATTTATTAGTTATCTCCATAATAAATATAATTCCAGTTGCTCCAAAATAGGATCAGTAGTTGAAATTTCAACAGATAATAAGGATATCGCATTGAAATTAGCTGATAAATTAAAAGTAATCGCAATGCAAATTTCTGCCATGAAGCCAATGGGTATTGATGAAAGTTCCATTAAACAACAAGTTTTGCAAGATGAAAAAGACATAATTTTAAAGCAAATGACTAATGTTCCTGAAGATAAAAAAGATCAAATCATAAAAGGAAAATTAAATAAATTCTTGAAAGAGAATACTCTTTTAGGGCAAGCATTGATAACAGATCCAAAGATGAGTGTTAGTTCATTCTTAAGTGAAGTTTCAAAATCTAACAATATAAGCCTTAACATTGCATCTATGGATTTATATACTATCTAAATGTATAAAAATATCATGCTAAAGATATCAGGTGAGTCTTTAGCGGGATCAAATGAACAAGGCTTTGATTTTGACATTCTAAACGACCTTTCTAATAGTATAAAAAAACTTCAATCAAAAAATCTAAAAATATCTATTGTACTGGGTGGTGGTAATTTCATTAGAGGATCCTCTTTTTCAAATGGAGTAGTGGATAGAGTTACATCTGATTATATGGGTATGTTAGGTACTGTAATAAATTCTCTCGCTTTACAATCTAATCTTAAAAAAATTGGAGTAGAGTCTAGAGTCATGACTGCTATAAGCATTAATAGAGTAGCAGAACCTTATATTAAAAATAAGGCCTCAAACCATTTACAGAAGAATCGTGTAGTTATATTCGCCTCTGGGACAGGTAATCCTTTTTTTTCAACAGATACAGCTGCTGTCCTTAGAGCTTCTGAAATGAAATCAGATGTTATTTTTAAAGGTACAAAGGTAGATGGCATTTATGACAAAGACCCTATCAATAATTCTGATGCAAAGAAAATAACTGAAATCTCTTATTCAAATTATTTAAATAAAGATATTAAAGTTATGGATGCAACAGCAATTAGTTTGGCAAAAGATAGATCATTACCAATAATTATTTTTTCTATTTTAAAAAGTTCAAACATATTGGATATTGTTGAGGGTAATGGTTCATATTCAATAATCAAAGAGATAAATTAATGTTTAATAAAGAAAATTGTTCTTCAGAAATGCAATCAAGCATTAATGCTTTTTCTAATGAATTAAAAAATATTAGAACTGGAAGAGTTTCCCCAGATATATTAAAGACAATAGTTGTAGACAGTTATGGATCTAAGACACCTTTAACACAACTTTCAAATATCAATAACTTAGATAACATGACCTTAAATGTAAATATATGGGACTCATCATTATTAAAAGTTATAGAAAAATCTATTTTAGACTCTAATTTAGGTGTTACCCCACAAAGTGATGGAAATAATATTCTATTAAAATTTCCCGAATTGACTGCAGAAAGAAGAAAAGAAATAGTAAAAATTATTTCTGAAATTTCAGAAAAATTTAAAGTTTCAATAAGGAGCATAAGGAAAAAGTATCTAGATGAAATCAAAACTCTAGAAAAGGATAAATCTTTATCAATTGATGAAAGTAAAAAGTGTCAAGATGATATTCAAAAAATTACTGATAATTCTATTAAAAATATAGAAAGTTTAACAAACTCAAAAGTGTCTGAAATATTAAAAGTTTAACTTTGGCTAACAGGATTAATCATATTGCATTTATTATGGATGGTAATAATAGATGGTCAAAAATTAATAAGCTTAATAAGTTTAATGGATATAAAGCTGGTGTAAAAAATTTATTAAATATAACTGATTACTTATTTAATTCTAATACTGTTAATTATATATCGGCTTTTGCGCTTTCTAAAAATAATTTAAAACGCCCTAAAAGTTTAATACATATACTTAAAAAGATTTTAACAGAATTTTTAGTGAATGAATCAAACCTAAATTCTAGTAAAAAATACAACATTAGATTTATTGGAGATAGAAATTTTTTGAGTAAAGAAATTAATACAAAGATAGATTATATTGAAAAGTTAAGAAAAAATTCAAAAAAATATCTGATTATTTATTTAAATTATAGTGGTAAAAATGACATAAATCAGGCAGCTAAAAAATTTAAATCTTCCAGGAACAAAAATATTTCTTTTACAAAATTTCTATTATCATCTCCATATCCTGATCCTGAAATACTTATTAGAACTGGTGGCTTTAATAGAATAAGTGATTTTTTTATTTACCAACTTACTTTCACAGAATTTTTTTTTATTAAAAAATTATGGCCTGATTTAAGAAACACCGATGTTTCCAAAATTATAAGGAATTATTATTCAATTGAGAGAAAGTTTGGTCGCTGACTTAAATAGACTCTCAGTAGGCTTATTACTAGTAATAGTTGTATGTTCTTCTTTTATATTAAAATTAGATATTTTCTTAATATCTTTCATCCTATTTTTAATTATATTTGATTTTTATAAACTAAATCTAGTTAAAAATACTACTCAAATAGTAATATTTATATTTACCATTTTTATTGCCTATTTAATTTTTACATTTGAAATATTTTTGACTAATCTTTATTTACTACAAATTATATTAATTATATCAACTATCTTAGTTAAAAAGCATAGGTTTGTGTTATTTTATATAAGTATAATAATATTTTGTATAATTTTATTTTCTATCATTTTGAATGATAGGTATTTCTTTTATTTAATAATCGGCATTTCTTTTTTTAATGACACTCTAGCATATATCTTTGGTTCTACAATTAAAGGTCGATTAATTTTACCTAAAATAAGCCCAAAAAAGACATGGTCAGGCACTATTACATCATTTATTTTATCAACGACTGCATTATTTTTTTTAAACTTTGGTTTATTATTTTCAGCTTTAATTTCAATATCGTTATTTCTTGGTGATATTTATTTTTCCTTTATAAAAAGATCTCTAAATATTAAAGATTTTTCAAGTTCTTTAGGTCGTCATGGTGGTATATTAGATCGATTAGACAGTATGTTTTTTATATCAATATTTTTTCAATTGTATTTATTACTAAATGTATGAATAGAAAAATAGTTATAATAGGATCCACAGGAAAACTCGGATCTAAACTTCTTAATTTTTTATTCAAAAATAAGATTCCAGTTTTTGCAGCTACTTGTTTTACTAATAATAAAAAATTATTAGAACAAAAAACTAAATATAAAATTAAAAAAACCTTTGTATTAGGCACTAAAGGTGACAGGACTAGTTTTACAAGTTTTTTAAAAAATAAAATAGATATTATATATTTTCTCGATTATGGTAGTTATTCACTTAATTATCTTAATTCTTTTTTAAAATATAATGCTTATTCAATTATCGCTATCGCTAATAAAGAATTAATTATAGCTGGAGGACCTGTTCTCCAAAAAAAAATGTCTTACAATAGGAATAAATTTATTCCTCTAGACTCAGAACATTTTTCACTTTTAAATTCAAATTTTAATAAAAATAATGTTAGTAAGATTTACATAACTGCTTCTGGTGGACCCTTTTATTTTGATAAAAAAATCAGTATGTCAAAAGTTTCAATAAAGAATGTTTTGTCTCATCCAAAATGGAAAATGGGTAAAAATAATTTAATTGACTCATCAAATTTTATTAACAAAGTTTTAGAAATATACGAATTATCACACATATAAGACCTTCATTACATAACTATGAGTGATATTTTATTAGTTTTAATTTGCTTAATGAATTTTTCTTTTTCTGAGATTAGAATATCATTCTTAAATAAACAAATAACTCGAAATTTATACTTTATTAATAATTTTAATGTTTCTATACCTATAACAGGAAAGTCGATCTCATCTATTTGATTATATTTCTTGGACTTTACAAAAATCAAATTATTAAATTTAGAATTAATTTTACCTATTCTAGTAATCATATCATTAGTTCCAAATATATCCTCCATTGCAATTAACCTCTCACCATTAAAAATAAATGATTGTCCTATATTCATCGAATATAATTTTTGAATAAAATTCTTTTTTTGTCTTAATTGTGTTGTAATTTTTTTATTTTCTTTATGAACATACTCATCATTAATTGTAACTAGCATTTCTTTTAATATTTTTTTTTGTGAAAGAAGGGTTAATTTATTATTTAACAAGTACTTCTTCAAAATTTTAGATTGGTCATTAATATTATTTAAAAATATATCCTTGGAAATTAAAAGCTTTGATTTTAATGATAAATTAATTTTTTCTAGTGGAGGTAGGTCTACATACCCAATTATTAAGATATTATGAAAATTTTTAGATTTTATAAATGAAATAATATTTTCAAGATTTTTTACATTAAATTGTTCGTAATTATTTTTAAAACTTTTTTTAAGAAACTTATTATTGTTAATAATAACTATTTGACCTAATAAATTTTTAAAATTTAGATAATTAGCAACTTCGTTTACAAATGATCCTGAACCAGCTATTAGACAGATATCATTTTTTGATATGGCCAAGTTTTTCATTTACAACTGATTTATATTCATGGAATATACTTTCTACTCTATCATGATTGGAAAGGCTGACTTCTTTAATATATAAATTTTTATGCAAATTATTTATTTTAATAATTTGATCTTTATTAAATTTATGTCTCCTAATTCCAACTAGGTTTAATCCTCTTAATTTTGCACGGTTTCCTATTGCCAAGCTAAATGGTAGAACGTTTTTATCTATTCCACTCATCCCGCCAATCATAGAATATGAGCCAATTGTTACGTATTGTATAACTGCAGATAGTCCACCTATTACAACATTATCAATAATATTGACATGGCCAGCTAATGTAACTTGGTTTACAAATATATTATTGTTATTTATTTTACAATCATGGGCAATGTGAACACCTGTCATAAATAGGTTGTTGTTTTTAATACTTGTAATCATACCACCGTCCTTAGTGCCTTTACTAATTGTGACATTTTCTCTAAAAGTATTTGAGTCACCTATTTCAAGAAAACTATCTTCTCCAGAAAATTTAAGATCTTGTGGATCACATCCTATATTTGTAAATGGGTAAAAAATATTGTTTTTCCCAATAGAAGTATTGCCAGTTATTGAAACATGAGATTTTAATTCCGTACCATCTCCTATGGAAATATTTCCATCTAGATTACAAAAAGGTCCTATTTTTACATTATCTCCTAACTTTACGGAGCTACTTACAGAACTATTTGGATGAATCAGGGACGTCATGTATCATCGCTGAAAATATACATTGAGCATGTATAACATCATTAACAAAACATTTACCTTCAAATTTGTAAACATTCTTAACTTTGTTCAAGCGATTTACTTTGAGATTTAATACATCACCAGGAATTACTGGTTTTCTAAATTTACATTTATCAATTGTCATAAAGGATACTCCTGGGTTCTTCATAGAGTCTTTAAGTTTCATTGCAACTGTGAAACAGGCAGCTTGAACAATAGCTTCTATGACTAATACACCTGGCATTAGTGGCCTTCCAGGAAAATGACCTTGAAAAAATGGCTCATTAATAGTTACACATTTAATAGCATGTGCAGAAATATCTGGTTCATAATCGATAATTTTATCAATAAGTAAAAAAGGATACCTATGAGGTAAAATTTTTTGTATATCATTAATGTCCATGTTTTTTTTGCCTTATAATATTTTTTTTCCATTCTTTCATATCAATAGCAGGAAAACCAGCTACTACTGAGTTATCTTTTATATTTTTTGTAACTCCACTTTTAGCTGCTATAATAACATTTTCCCCTATTGTAATATGGCCAGCAAAACCTACCTGTCCACCAATAGTAACATTATCGCCTATTGTAACACTACCTGATATGCCTGTTTGGGCAGCTATACAGGAATTTTTACCAATAATAACATTATGAGCAATATGAACCATATTATCGATCATTGAATTTTTACCAATGAGGGTTATATCAATTTTGCCCCTATCAACTGTACACAATGAGCCAATATGAACATTATCCTCGATTATAACTATACCTAACTGTGGATTTAGGTGTATCGAGCCTCTTTTATTAAAATCAAATCCAAAACCTGTAGTACCTACACAAGAGCCATCAGATATTATTACACTATTACCAATAATTGAATTTTTGATAACAACATTATTTTTTATAATACAATTTTTACCAATCTCTACACCTCTTGATATAAAACAGTTTTTTCCAATATTACATGATTTATCTATTTTGGAAAATTTTGAAATATATGAGCCATTAAGATATTGATATTCATCTGGCATATTTTGATAATCATCATGAAAAAATAAATGATTAGTTATTATATTATATGCTTTATCTAAATTCTTTACTATCGATATACTTTTATAGTGGTTCAAATTTTCCTTTGAACTAGAAATAACATGTATATCTTTAGATTTTATTTTTTCAATATTAATCTCTTTTTCAAGAAACAGAATTGATTTATCTCTTGTATTAGAAAGTGAAGAAATATCAATAACTTTGAAATTATTTAATACTGAAGAAGATAATATATCTTCACCCAATAAATTAATTAGATAATCTATATTTACATCATTTTTAATAGGAAAAAAATTTTCTCTAATAAAATGTTTCATTAGTTTTAAAAGGAAGTGCCAATAGAAAAGTTGAAAGGTCTTGTCTTATCAGAATTATTTTTTTGTATTGGAACAGAATATGAAAAAGATATTGGGCCAACTGCAGTTATAAAATCAAATGAGGAACCAATTGAGGTTCTTAAATCTATATCTGAAGAGGAGGCATAATCACTATTCCATATGGATCCAGTTGTTAGAAAAAATTTTATATTAATATTATCTTTATCATCAAAAATAAATGAACTTCCATAACCTATTGTGCTAGTAAAAAATTCATTTCCACCTAAATATATGTTTCCATCATAAGGGCCAATCCCCTTATAATCAAAACCTTTAAAATTTAAACCACCTAAACCAAATGCATTTATTGTTTTTAATTTAGAATTTAAAGATTTAGCATAACCATACTTATTGTTTAAAAAAATATAATTTTCTGACTTTTCAAGTTTTTTATAATTTTTATTAGTAATAACAAATTTAATAAATGAATTATCAGATATATTTTCAGGTGAAATTGTAAAATCTATCTTATTTGTATGACCATTAGTAGGGTTTAAATAGCTATTAGTAGTGTCATAATTGATGGAAAATTTTAAATTAAAATTTTCAAAATTACCTATATTGTCGTTTATAGATTGAGAGGTTGTATTAACAGGTGAGTGACCTTTAAAAGTTTCATAATTTATACCAGCTCCATAACTTAAATCATCACTTTGATTAAAATTAATAAAGTATCCTAATCCTCTCCTCGAGGCTTTATAACCAAAAGAATTTGTATAATCATTGTCCTGATTTAAAATTGAGTACGTATTAGTTAAATTGGGATTTAAGATAGGATATTGTTTATAATTTATATCAAATTTTATATCTTCTGAGTTTAAATTAAAATTTGAAGAAATACTATTACCAGAGCCAAAAATATTTTTGTCCTCAATACTAAAAGTAACACCTGCCCCAGTATCAGCATTAAATGTACCAGCAAGTAAAATATTTCCTGTTTGCTTATTCTCTTCAATTTCTATGTTAATATCTACAAGTTGGTCATTGATTTTTTTTGATACATTTACATTTTTGATATAAGGGTAATTATTTAAAGTTTTCATTGATTTATCGAGACTAAATTGATTTAAATATTCACCTGGTTCTATAAATATCTTAGATCGAATAGTTTTACTTTTTGTTATAGAATTACCAGATATTTCAATCTGATTAATAACAATAGGTTCTTTTGGTAAGGTTTTAAAAATAATATCTAACAAATAGTTTTGTTTTTGAAATAGTTCAAT
>CABZUC010000019.1 GCA_902528805.1 uncultured Alphaproteobacteria bacterium | reverse complement strand
GGTTTTATAAATGTAACGACAATTCAACTTTATGCTGCTGGTTACATTCAATCACCGGTTGCATATTTCATATGTGCTCTTGCAATCGGAGTAATATATCAATTCTTGTATGCACTGATTGTAATTTTTATCAGAGTTCAACCAATAATTGTTGCACTAAGTATGTTTCTTGCCTTCTCTGGTATAAATTTAGTTATTTTACCAAGACCTGGAGGAAGAGCGCCTGATTGGATGTTATCTTGGAGTGCAGGAACTGAAGTAATACAACCTACACTTATTCTCCTAATTTTCTCAACTCTTATTTGGTATGCACTTACTCATACAGCTTTTTGGCAACATTTGAAATTAATGGGGTCAGATGAAAAATCTGCTTACACAAGTGGAGTAAGAATTTATATTGTAAGAATTGGTGCTCATATTATTGGTGGAGTATATGCTGCACTTGCAGCTATCGCATTTACAGGTTTAATTGGCTCCGGAGATCCAACTCAGGGTACTACTTATACATTAATGGCTGTTACCGCACTTGTTTTGGGTGGTTCAAGTTTGATTGGTGGAAGAGGCGGTGCATTTGGAGCTATATTAGGTTCGGTTAATATTTATTTAATAAATTTTATATTATCTACTTTTAGGTTTGAAAGATTTCAAAGTTTTGTAACAGATTTATCTTATGGTGCAGTATTGGTGGCCTCACTTTTAATACTTATTGCACTTCCTTACATTCAAAAAGCATTTAAAAATATATCGGTTTTTGTGTTTTTCATAATTGGAACATTAAGTGCTGCTGCTGTTCAAATTCATATGAAATTTGATCAAGTCACTAGAGGAACTGTTGGAGGCTTTGGAGGTAAATCCAAAGATGCAGAGATTTTTGAAAAAGCTCTTGAGTCTGGAAGTGATTGTCTAATCACAGGTAAAGCGTGCGCCGAGGGCGGAAATTCTACAGTTTGGATGTTTATTGCCATTGGAATAGCAGCCTTGATTTATCTTGTTTATTTGCTCGTTAAACATAGAGATGGTCCAACAGTATCTTTTATCATTGCAGCGATTGTTATTTTCTTTGGATGTGTTTGGAGTGGCACGAGAGAGGCTTACTTTGTCAACGCTGATTTGGGGACTAATTTACAATATATTTTAAATTATGCTCCTCAGTATTTCACATCCGAGTATCTCAGAGTTGGAGTAGGATTACCAGATTTTTCATCCTCATCAAGTGCTTTGGTGGGCCTCGCTTACGCTATAGCAACTTTAGGAGGAATAGTTTTCTTTACATCGGCCATAGTTATAATTGCTATGCCAAAATTTAGAAAAGAAATTAAGACACAAACGTTGGTATTGTTTGCAATTGCGATTTCTTTTGTAGTGTTTGCTGCAATATCTTACTATGGTATAGATTCAAATAGACAAAGTTTCTTTGGAATAGATGGATACGCTGTAATACTAATTCTATTTTTACTTTTTTTACTCACAGCACCAACTTTTTTCTCCAATATCAATCTAAATAATGTTTTTATAATTTTCCTTGGTGTATTAGCGATACTCGCTGTTTACTTTTTGGCCTCACCCTCTGGAATAATTATTACTGATGATGGAAGTAAGTATTATTCCCCAATTATTACAGAATTAATTGTTGGCGATACATCATCTATTAATTACACAAGACCTATCCGTGGTGAGTTTATCACAAGTAATGTAACTTGGCTTAAAGAGGCAGCTCTAATTATATTTGCAATATTTGTATTTCAATTTTTTACCTTTCTAACAATGGGAACAAAAATATCATTTGCAAGATTCAAACCTTACATTGCCATCTTAACTATTGCAGCATTAACTTGGTCTGCGATGTTCTTCGCAATAGGATATCCTTATTGGAAAATGATTTTAATCACAGCAATTGGAGTAGCTATTTCGCCTCTGATATGGCAAGCATTTGGTGTTTACAAAATTAAACTTAAATCTCAAGAGGGACTTGAAAAATGGGGAGGACTATCAGAAGATAGAAGAGTTTAATAAATGGAGAAAAGAACTCATAATTTTTTAAAAGGACTTGGAATTCTTTTTGCCGTTGCTGCTGGAATAGGAACAGCAGTTCTGGGCTATGTAGATAGAACTGATTGGATACAAGTTGCTTTTTATTCAGTAGCAGTTGTTGCCATCATTTTATGGGGATGGCATTTTTTCTTAGTAAGATGGTCGTATCGGTCACTTGTTAAAGATGATGGATCTCAACCTCCTGAAACTACTGAAACTACTAGTAAAAGAGGCCTTTTCTGGGACCTTATTGCAAAGAACTGGATAGCAGTTACGGGATTTCTTCTTCTTTTAGGGCTTTTTATACTACTTTGTTTTTTAGTACCTGGTTTCTTCTCGGGTAGAACTGTCGTATCCGCAATCATACTTTTAGGCTTCTTAATCTTAGCATTCCTTGCGTATAAATTTTTAAACATTAATAAAAGTGTAATAATAGGAGTCGCCGTATTAGTCGGTCTATTTATAATAGGATCAGTTTCTATTGACGGCTTCTTATCATTACAAAATATTAAATCCATGTTAGTTTTTGCTTCTTTCCTAGGAATCGCAACCATTGGTCAGACGTTAGTTGTGATGTTAGGTGGTCTAGACTTATCAATACCATTTTTAATTGGTGCAACTAATTTAGGATTAATGTCACTTATTTCACTCGGAGTCCCTCCATGGCTTGCTTTTATAGTAATTCTCGCTTTTGGCACAATTGTTGGATTGTTTAATGGTTTGATAAGTTTTAATCTCCAAGGTCAATCACTTATAGTCACACTTGGCGTTGGCTTCATGGTAGTAGGTGGAGTACAGATATTGGTGTCACTTCCTACTGTTACAGGTGGAACTGTTTTTGGTGTCGTACCAGACTGGTTAAAAAATCTAGCTTCATTAAATGGAAAATTTTTTGGTCTACCGATACCTCCAGTCATATTAATTTGGATATTAATTTCAATTTTATTAATTGTTGGTCTTAGACACACTAAGTGGGGAAGGAATTTATATGCAGTTGGAGGAAAAAGGTTATCAGCTGATAGATTATCAATTTCTGAGAGAGCATATTGGGTTGGTGTTTATGTTATTAGTGGATTTACTTCCGCAGCCACAGGTGCAATGTTGCTGGGCTGGAGTGGTGGAGGTTTTATAGGTGTAGGAGATCAATATTTATTTTTAACAGTAGCAGCTGTGGCTGTCGGAGGAACTTCCTTGTTAGGTGGATATGGAGGATACGGATTTACAGTGATCGGTGTTCTTGCTCTGCAAGTTATTAGTACATTTTTAGCTGGATTGGGTTTGAGTTTTGAAGGTCAGCAATTTATATTTGGTCTTCTTATTTTACCTCTTGTTGCTCTTTACTCTAGAGCACCTCATATAAGGGAACAAATATAATAAAATGACTTTAATCAACAGATTTTGTTGTTTCTGTGATGAATATTTATTTCAAAATATGAAACAAAAATTATTATTAACAACAGAGGATGGGTAGTATGTATCTAAGAGGAATAAGTTGTAATGAATAAAATGCTTCTCCCTTACGACATTGTTGGGGGGTCTTTCTGGTTAATTTCTGTCGGCATGATTGGTGCCACCTTATTTTTCTTTTTTGAGCGCAGCAAAGTAAGCTCTAGGTTTCATACACCAATGACGATGATAGCTGTAGTGTGCTTGATGTCCTCAATACATTATTTCTTTATTAAAAATCTTTGGGTAGTAAGTGGCACTGCTCCAACTTTACTGAGATATATAGACTGGTTTCTTAACTTTCCTATGCTTGTGCTGATTTTTTATGCAATGCTTATGTCAGTTGTCAAAGTTAAACAAGGTATGTTCTGGAGATTATTAGTTGGTACTCTTGTTTTTGTGGTAGCAGGTTTTTTAGGTGCAGCAGGTTACATGAGCAAGACATTAGGTTTCATAGTTTGGTTAGCTGGATGGTTGTACATCCTTGGGGAGCTATATGTTGGAGAGGCTGGAAGGGCAAATGCTAGATGTGGTAATGAAAATGTTCAAATGGTCTTCTTTTCCAATAGACTTATTATTACTATTGGATGGGCAATATATCCAATGGGATATTTCATAGAGCATTTAGGTGGAGGTATTGACCCAAACAGTGTTAATGTGATTTACAATCTAGCAGACTTTTTAAATAAAATAGTTTTTGGTTTAATAATTTATAAAGCAGCAATACAAGACATGAGAGTTAATGGACAATAACATCGATTTAGGAGGTGATAAATAGGTATGAACATTACTAGTGGTGCAGATATTATTGCAGTAATAATCTTAATAGCGTTAGCAATAGCGATTATAGTTTACTTGCTACATTGGTTGTACAGGCGTTCCTCAAAGGAAATAGCATTTGTTAGAACTGGTATGGGAGGTGAACAAGTTGTGATTAGTGGAGGTGCCTTTGTTTTACCTATTATTCACAACATAACCTCAGTTGGAATGAAAACTCTTTGTATAGAGGTTCAAAGAAATGGAAGTAAATCTTTTATTACAAAAAATAGAATGAGGGCAGAAGTAACTGCAGAATTCTATGTCAGAGTAGCTCCTACAACAGAGGCCGTTTCAATAGCCGCGCAAACATTGGGAAATAGAACATTAGAGCCTGATCACTTAAAAGAACTTGTTCAAGGTAGATTTGTTGATGGATTGGGTGTTGTCGCAGCAAAAATGAGCCTTGATGAAATTCAAGAAAATAGATCTGAGTATATTAAAAAAGTTGCTACTCATGTTGAAGAGGCAATCAAACACACTGGTTTGGAGTTAGAGACTGTATCTTTGACATCTCTTAACCAAGCACCTGTTGGTGTTTTTGATCCATCCAATACTTTTGATGCTGAGGGTTTAACTCAAATAACAGAATTTACTCAATCACGTAAAAAGAAAAGAAATGATATTGAGAAGGATACAGAGGTCAGTATTAGAAATAAAAACCTCCAATCTATTAAACAAACTCTTGAAATTGAAAAAGAAGAGGAGTTTTCAAAGTATCAACAAAAACGAGAAATAGAACAACAAAGAGCCATAGAAAATACAGAGACAGTAAAAACAAAAGCAGAGAAAGACAAAGAGTCTGAGCTGGCTGAAATATCCTCAGAAAAAGATATTGAGATTGCTAAGATCAGTAAAAAGGACTTTGTTGAGATGGAAAAAAGTTTACAAGAAACTAAACTTATCCAAGAAATCGAAAAAAGAAGAAAAGAACAAAATGACTTTAGACAACAAACTTCAATTGAAATTAAACAAAAAGATATCGAGACTGAAAAGTCTATTCTTGAATTGGAGAGAGATGTTGAATTTAGTCGTCTCGAAAAACAAAGATCAGTTGACATTAAACTCGCTGAGGAAAAAGCTTCAACAGCAAAAGAAGAGGCTAGAAAAAGATATGAGTCTGAAGAGGCTTATATTATGGCTGAAGAGCAAATTAAAAATGCTAAAACTGCTCAACAGAAAAATGTTGATGCGTTCAAAATTGCTGCTGAGCAAGAGACAAGAGTCTTAGATATTGAAAAGGCAAAAAGAATAGAAATTGAAGAAAAGCAAAAACAAATGGAAGTTCTTGAGAAATCTAAGTCAGTCCTAAAGACAAAAATGGAAGAGGAAAATGCCCGTGCGAAGGCTGTAGAGGCTGAGGAAAAGGTCAACACCATTCGCGATGTTGAACAAGCTGAGAAGGCAAAAGCTCTAGGAGTCATAGACGCGAGCAAAAATGCTGAGAGAGAAAAACTGGCATCGATGGCTGCAAAGATTAGATACGAGATTGAAGCAGCAGGCAAAAAAGCTTTAAACGAAGCTGAAAATGCTAGAAGCGATGCAAGTAGAAGAAGCGCTCTGAGACAAAAACTTGCTGAAAAGATTGAGGGTATTATCAGAGAATGGGTTAGACCAATGCAAAATATTGACTCAATTAAAGTTGTTGATGTAAATGGTTTACCTGGTTTTAGTCAGGGGAATGGATCTGAAGGAAGTGGCAACACTGATAATCCATCTGCATCCTCAGGTGGATATTCAAAGAAAGGATCTTTAGCAGATAACGTTGTAAATTCTGCTCTTAGATACAGGGCGCAACAACCATTCTTAGATAGCCTCTTAAAAGAAATTGGTATGTCACCTGGTGAGGCAAGTAATATAAGAAATATTCTTGGTGATTATGATGACCCCAAGAAGGATAAGCATATGAGATTTGATGAACAAGCTACAAAAGCACCTAGGAAAAAGAAATAGGTATAATTCATGAGTATAGATTTAAATTCTTGGGCAAGAAAATACAAAGAGCTGACTGAAAAAGACGAGACTATAAAAGCTATGGCAAAATATTACACTTGTTCATTCCTCTTCGACATGGGCAGTGTAAAAGTGATTATCGAGATGCACGACGGAAAGGTAAAAAATATTAATACTAATCCTGGAGGTTTAGACCCTTATGACTTTGCGCTGAGGGCATCAGAGCAAACATGGAGGGAGTTTGCAAAGCCAGTTCCAAAACCTATGTTTCATGGTATCTACGCAGCTTCATTTAGAGAAGACCTTAAAATTGAAGGAAATCATTTAGTCTTAATGCAAAATCTTAGAAACTTTACTGTTCAATTTGAATTGTTAAGACAATCAGGAGTTCCAGTATGATTAAAAAAATTGAAAGGAAAAATTTATGGCCGTAAAACATCATGACCCAATAGGTAGATACGTCACCATCGAGGTAGATGGACAACAATACAAAGTCTTTTATCTTTCAAATGGAAAAGGTATTCCACTAGTATGTCAGCATACTGCTGGGTGCCACAATCATCAATGGAGAGGATTGCTCGAGGATGAAGAAATAACTCAAAATTATCAAGTTATCGCATACGACCTTCCAAGACATGGTAAATCAGATCCACCTCATAATACAGAATGGTGGAAAGAAGAATACAAATTAACAGCAGAGCATTATTGCAATTTTATTGTGGAACTTTGCAAGGCTCTAGACCTTGAAAACCCTATATTTATGGGCTCTTCCTTTGGAGGGAATGTGGCTCTTCAACTAGCTTTGAAATATCCAAATAAGTTTAAAGCTGTAATTCCTGTCGAGGCTGCTCATTACTCCCCAGGTTTTTATATTGATTGGTGGAGGCATCCTCATGCCAATGCAGCTCAAGTGTGTGGTAGTGGAGTTTGGGATTTGATGGCCCCTCAATCACCAGATATGGACAGGTGGTTAACTTGGCATTATTACACTCAAGGATCAGAGGCTTTTAAAGGAGATCTCCATTTTTACTCAGTTGATCATGATTTAAGAGATGAACTACAAAATATAGATGGTCACAAGTGTCCAGTAATCATGTTGACTGGAACCTATGACTATCTTACCCCTCCTGAAGCAACAGAAGATACTGCCAGACAAATTAAGGGAGGAGTTTATATTGAAATGAGAGATATTGGTCATTTTCCAATGAGTGAAAACCATGAAGTCTTTAGAATATATTTATTAGAGGCACTCAGAGTCATCAAGGAAAAGACTGATTACAACTCTTAATTCAATAACGAGTTATGGTCGCTAATCTTTATTGGTTTTTTTTCTTTCTCGTTCTTTATATAAGTTTTTGTCTTTTTTGGGGAGCCAGAACTCTTAGAAAAAATAAAACTCCTGAAGCTTATTATTTAGCAGACAGAAGCGTATCTCCTTGGGTATTCTTTTTCTCAGCAACTGTGACTACATTTGCAGGGATAACTATCATATCTTTCCCATCACTAATTTATGCAGATGGCTACTCTTTTCTTGCTACCGCTGCAATTGTAATAACAATACCTCTTGGAAGTATATTGTTTTTTAAAAGGCAGTGGATGTTAAGCAGAAAATTTAATTTTATCACCCCTGGAGAAATGTATTACAAATATTATCAAAGCAATACTCTAAGAATTGTAGTCTTAATAATCGGATTATTTTTCGCTGTTCCGTTTCTGGGAATAATTATTGGATCCACAGGCAATGTTGTTGAGTTTATTAGTGGAGGAGAAATATCCAGAGACTCTGCCATGTGGGCGCTGACTGCTGTTGTCTTATTTTACATAGTATCTGGTGGGTTTAAACCCATGGTGAGTGTGAGTGTTGTTCAATCTTGGTTATTTTTTGTTTTCTTCTTAGCGCTGGGTGTTGGTGTATTTAATTATCTCGGAGGTTTAAGTTTTTTTGAAGAACTATCTATGGCGAATAGCTTTATTTCATTTGGAGCTTGGGGAACTACTGGGGGCTACGGAGGAGGTGATATTTCAGGGTATTTCAACGTTCCCGGTGTAATTCAGTGGGTTGCAGGTATTGGAAAAAACAACCCATTGGGAGGACCGTGGACAGCAGTTATGATTTTGTCCTTTACTCTGTCATATATGGGTATTGTGCTCTCTCCCACCTTTTCGATGTGGAGTTATTCAGTAAAATCTCCTAGGTCATTTTACTTTTATCAAGTTTGGGGGTCAGGTGCTGTCGTTGGAATATTTTTATTTATATTCGCTCCTTTATTGGGAGTAGGGGCTCATCTTCTCGGAGCTAACAGTATTGTTAATTCAAATGGTTTTGCCATTAACCAAATATTTCCAGAGCTAAGTTTACAAAATATATCATCTTTGATTTATGTGTTTATTGAGAGCTTTAGTAATCTTTCACCAATCATAGTTGGATTTTTAGCAATTGCTATAATCGCTGCTCTTCAATCCACATTATCTGCTTTTTTAATGACTTCAGGTAGCATGGTAGCAAGAGATCTTTACAGACCATACATTGATAACAACCCCTCATGGAAAAGAGAATTATTAGTTGCTAGGTTAGCGATGTTATTATTAAGTTTAGCATCACTGTACCTTGCAACTTTTTTTGAAACTTCTCTTGTATTATTAGGTGGATTAGCAATTGCCTTTGGTTTTCAATTATTTCCCGTTCTACTTGGAATGCTTTGGTTCAAATGGATTACCAGAGGTGGAGCAATACTTGGACTCATCACTGGATTAGGATTTGTAACATTGGCTGAAACTTTTGGTCATAAACTGACAGGTAATTCTCTTCCGTGGGGTCGATGGCCACTGACAATTTACTCTGGCTTGTGGGGTTTATTTTTTAATGTGATTGTATGCTTCTTATCTTCAATATTTTCAAGCAACGATACAGACAAAGACCACCGAGAGTCATTTCACAGTTTTTTAAATCAGCATATGGGCATTCACCCATCACGAAAAAAAATAAAATCTCTCGCTTATGTTTTCTTTTTAATTTGGGCATTCTTTTCTATTGGCCCAGGTTTGATTTTTGGAAATTTAATATTTGGCAACGCTGATCAAAGTTATGATAATTGGGTGATGGGGGTCCCTTCACTGTGGGCCTACCAAATAATTTGGTGGGTAGCAGGTATATTTTTAATTTGGTTTTTAGCAAATAAAATGGACTTATCGACTTTGCCGAAGAAACCGATACTAAATGGTGATGAATTTTTGGCTCCTGATGATGTAGAGGAACAAGGAAACTATATTGACAGAATGGGAGGTGGATATGGTTGGCCACTTATTTTAATCGGTATGGCTGTGGCAACTGTAATACTTTCCGTTTATGCATTATGATGCTAAAGTGTACAAAATTGAGGAGGAATATGAATTTTTCGTATTGTGTTTCATTATTTGGAACAAAAAACTGTGTGGAAGGTGAAGAATATCTAAAATAGAGTTATGTCTGATTACAGCTACAAGAACCCCTCAAACGTCCAATTAAATAAAGGACATAAGCACACTGACGATTTCATTACAAAGAAATATATTTTAAAAATGTTGAGAGATCCTCAAAAATTAAAATCTTTAATTGAAGAGCACAGAGCAACCCCAATAGGAAGGGCTGCAACTCGAGATCACGGTATCATTCAGCATAGCCAAGATCTTCAGACACTTTTAGATAAGTTAAGAAGAGGTAGTAAAGAAAATGGCTTTGTAACAGTTTGTTTAAGAAGACATGAAGATTATAGAGTTGGTATAACAACAGGCGTAAGAGGTGAGCCAGTTGAAATTACTGAAGACTCTTACTCATCAGAAGAAGCATGTGAACATGCAATTTTTTTAAAAAGAATTAATAGATTACTTGAGGAGTATAGCGGGGAAGAATAATGTTAAAAATTACAGGATATAGCGACAAGTACTCAGCTCACCCTGGTGAGGAGGTAAAATTTTATATTAATGCTGAATACAATGATAGTTATGAAGTTCAATTAGTCCGCCTCATACACGGTGATACAAATCCAGAAGGCCCAGGATATAAAGAAGCTGAAATAGACGCTACTTGTAACGGAACTTATCAAGGTAAAAACCAGAGAATACATGGTGGATCATATATCATCATGCCTCAACACGATAATTTAAATTTAGAGAGCTTTACGATGCAGGCTTACATTTTCCCAACTACCCCAGATAAAGGTAGACAAGGAATTTTCACTAAATTTAATGAGGAAGAAAAAAAAGGTTATGGTCTTTTCGTTAATGATGAAGGTTGTTTGTCTGTTGAAATTGGTGATGGGTCTCAAGTTGTTACTGTCTCTTCAGAAAAAAAGCTTTTGAGAAAGGTTTGGTATCTAGTCATCGCAACATTTGATGCACAATCAAGAAGATTAACTCTTCACCAAGAACCAAGAGTTACATCTACTAATGGGGGTTTGGGCATGGCTATTTTGAATCCAATCGAAGAAACTTCAGCAATTATCGAAACTACTAGCTCAGTTCTACCTGCTGCTAATGATGCTCCTCTTCTACTTGCTGCCACAACTCTCAACAATAGATCAGGTCGACATATTTTTGGTGGACATTTCAAAGAAGTAACTTCTCCAATTGAACTACCTGAGCAAACAAAGACTTTTAACGGCAAGATAGATAGACCTAGATTGTCTAATATTGCCTTATCGAAGGCTGAAATAGAAACACTTGCTTCAAGTTATGATGAATGTAATACGACTGTCAGGTCAACAGTTGTCGGGGCTTGGGATTTTCACGCAAATATTGGTAAAAGTATTGCCTCAACAAAGATCGTTGATACGTCGCCAAATAACCATCATGGATTTATAATTAATATGCCAAACAGAGGTATGACTGGACATAACTGGACAGCAGATGAAATGGTTTTCCATCATAAACCTGAAGAGTATGGTGCAATTCATTTTCACGATGATGATATAGACGATGCGAGATGGGATGTAGATTTTACTCTAAAAGTACCTGAAGGATTAAAAAGTGGAGTTTATGCTGCAAGACTCAGAGTTGATGGAAGAGAGGAATCAGAAAATGAAGATTACATTCCATTTTGTGTTAAACCTCCTAAAGGAACAGCAACTGCAAAAACTTTATTTCTGTTACCTACTAATAGTTACATGGCTTACTCCAATGATAATCTTGGAACCAACTCTGTTGTTGCACAATTATTAGCAGGTAAGGTTCCTGTACTAGAACCTGCAGATTTATATTTAAATGAACACAGAGAATACGGACTATCAACCTATTCACTTCACTCAGATGGACACGGTGTATCTATATCATCGAGGCTCAGACCAATCCTTAATATGAGACCTAAATACAGACATTGGCTTTCTCCATCGTTATGGCAACTTAATGCTGACTTACATCTTACCGACTGGCTTGAAGAAAAAGGTTTCGATTTCGATGTTCTCACAGATGAGGATTTGGAACACGAGGGCATAAACTTATTAAATCGATATAAAGTTGTAATGACAGGAAGTCACCCAGAGTATTCATCTGAAAAATATATGGACGCTTTAGAGTCCTATCAAATGCAAGGCGGTAGATGTTTCTATTTAGGTTCTGATGGGTTTTATTGGATTAGTGAATATCATCCTGACAACCCCAATATTACTGAAGTTCGAAAAGGTGAAGCTGGCACAAGAGCATGGACTTCTAACCCAGGCGAATATAATAATGCTTTTGATGGTAAATACGGTGGTATGTGGAGAGCTCGAGGAAGAATACCTTCTAAAGTTTGTGGTTTGACCTTTACATCTTATGGATTTGATGTTTCCTCATACTACAAAAGAGAGGAAGATAGTTTTAAGCCTGAATGTTCTTGGATTTTTGAGGGTATAGGAGCAGATGAGGTGATTGGTGATTTTGGTTTAGTTGGTGGAGGAGCTGCCGGTTTGGAGTTAGACAGGTACGACTTAGAGTTTGGAACCCCACATAATGCATATTATTTGGCTCGTTCACAAGATCACTCTAATATGATGTTGCAAGTAAATGAGGAAATACACTTTGCTGTCCGGGGTTACTATGGTGGTGGTCATGAAAATCCAATGGTCAGAGCTGATATGATTTACTATAAAACACCTAATAATGGTGCAATGTTTGCACCAGGTTCCTTGGCTTGGTGTGGAAGTCTCTCACATAATAATTATAATAATAATGTCTCTAGAATTATGGAAAATACGCTCAAAGGTTTTTTAAAGGACGGTCCTTTACCTTAAATTATGAAAAAACAAAATATGCAGGAGATCCCATGGGGAAAAGAGACACTTGGTGCTCTGGACACTCCGTTAAATGAGTTAGAAAAAAAAGCACTCCAAAATTTAGATGTAGATAAATTAAATGATATGGCAGAGTGCCTCTTTGCTTTAAACAACAGACATTATGGCCCTATTCCTGGAACATACATGGTTATGTGTGTCGAGCCTGGTAAGACCTGGTGTGTTGGGCAGCTCAGCGCTGATAGAGCAAAACCTTTTGTTCTTTTTCCTGAACTTGTTTTTGACTCAGTTGAAAAAGCAACAAAAGCTGCCGAAGCTCTTAAAGCTGAAAAAGCTGAGAGCGTACCTTGTAGAAATATCTAACGACATGGCTAAAGCCAATGTCATGATAGATAACAACAAAACTAGAGTCACAGAATGGTCTTTTGAAGTTGGGGATTCAACTGGTCAGCACATTCATGAATACGATTATGTAGTAGTGCCTTTATTAGATGGGGAACTTAAAATTGTAAATCATGATGGAGAGGAAACGATTTCGAAACTAGCAAAAGGTGGATCTTACTTTAGAGAAAAGGGAATTAACCATAATGTTTATAATAACAATGATTTTATTTATAAATTTATTGAGATAGAATTTAAGTAGATGGAAAAAAAACTAAGCGCAAGTTACAAAAAATCTGATTTAGATCAATTTGATAAAATTATTACAAATAAACAAACTGATCAAAAAGTTAAAGAATATTCCATTAAAGAGGCAATTGAAGACTCAAAAAAAGAATATAGCCACTTAACCAATTCTCAAGTCTCTACTGACATGAGGCTCTATATGTTTCAGACCGGAACACTAAAAACTAAAATGAAATATATTAAGATGAACCAATCTAATGAGGATTTTGAAATTCCAGTCCCATGGTTTTTGATAAGGCATCCAAAAGGAGATGTGGTAATTGATGGGGGAAATGCAAAAGAAGTCAGTGAAGACAAACATGCTCATTGGGGTTCCGTTGTAGCTGCATACGATCCAATAATGGGAAAAACTGAAAATTGCATTGATCAGCTTAATTCCATTGGAGTTAATCCAGCAGGCATCAGATATGTTTTGCATTCTCACCTTCACCTTGATCACTCAGGCGGTGTTGGAAGATTTCCTAATGCAACACACTTAGTTCAACAAAAGGAGTATGATTATGCTTTTAATCCAGATTGGTTCTCTAAACCTGCTTATATCAGAAAAGATTTTGATAAACCTGGAATTAATTGGAAATTTTTAAGAGACAGAAATGATGATTTTTTTGATTTATATGGTGATGGATCAATTATAGTAATCTTTACTCCAGGGCATGCACCGGGCCATCAGTCTTTTTTAGTAAATTTACCAAACTCTGGTTACGTGTTGCTAACTATTGATGCGGCTTACACAATGGATCATTGGAACAATTTAACACTACCTGGTCTTGTTTGCTCAGCTGTAGACGTTGTTGAGTCAGTAAAGAAACTTAAAAAAGTTGCAAAAGACAAAAATGCTACAGTCGTCACTGGGCACGATCCTCATGCATGGCAAGAGTTTAAAAAAGCTCCAATGTTTTATTATGATTAATGTCTGACTATTTTCAAGATATACCTCCAATTAAATTCGAAGGCAAAGACTCAAAAAACCCTCTTGCCTTTAAATATTATCAAGCAGATAGAAAGATCTTAGGAAAAAATCTTGAAGACCACCTACGTATGGCAGTATGTTACTGGCATACATTTAACTGGCCGGGGGGAGATCCTTTTGGAGGCCAGACTTTTCTTCGTCCATGGATGGAGTCAGGGGACAAATTAGAGCAAGCAAAAGATAAACTAAATAATGCTTTTAGTTTTTTTGAAAAATTAAGAATTCCTTTCTTTTGTTTTCACGATGTCGACGTTGCTCCTGAAGGAGATAATTTTTCAGAGACAGAGAAGTTACAAAAAACCATAGTTGATGAAATTTCAAAAAAATTAGAAACTAGTAAAGTTCAACTTCTTTGGGGAACTGCTAATCTCTTCAGTCATCGAAGGTATATGTCAGGAGCTGCCACTAATCCTGATCCTGAAGTTTTTCAATATGCTGCTGCTCAAGTAAAGATGTGTCTAGAAAATACTCAATTCCTTGGGGGCCAAAACTATGTTTTGTGGGGAGGTAGAGAGGGTTATGAAACAATTCTCAATACGAATATGAAACAAGAATATGATCAGCTGGGTAGATTTTTGAATATGGTAGCTGAACATAAGCATAAAATTGGTTTCAAAGGTTCACTTTTGATTGAACCTAAACCTCATGAACCAACTAAACACCAGTATGATTTTGACTCTGCGAATGTTTTTGCATTTCTCCAAAAATACGGTCTTGAGAAAGAATTCAAACTAAATATTGAACAAAATCACGCTATTTTGGCTAAACACTCTTTTGAACATGAGATAGCCTACGCTCTTTCCAATAATATTCTTGGGAGTATTGACATTAATAGAGGTGATTATTTAGTTGGATGGGATACTGATCAATTCCCAAACAATGTTGAAGAACTTGTTTTGCCTTTCTATTACATTTTTAAGAACGGAGGTTTTTCATCAGGGGGACTTAACATGGACGCTAAGATTAGAAGACAATCCATTGACCCAGAGGATCTTTTTTATGCTCACATTGGCTCCATGGATACATGTGCTAGAACACTTATTAGTGTTGAAAAAATGATAAACGATGGAAGCTATGAAACTTTTTTAAAACAAAGATATGAGTCTTGGAATGAAAATTCTGAACTGATGAATAAATTATCATTAGAGGATATTCATAATAAAGTCATTAAGGAAAATATTAATCCAGATCTTAAATCTGGTAGACAAGAATATCTTGAAAATCTAATCAACTCATTTGTTGAGTAAATCTATGAAAGTAAATAAATTTTTATTTGACTTGGGTAATGTTTTTTTTGACTGGAGCCCGCACCATGTATTTAAAAAAATAATACTTGATGATGATAAATTTAATTATTTCATAAATGAAATAGCATTTCCTCATCTTGATACAAGGTGTGATGCTGGCGTTAAAATAGATATTGCTGTTTCTGAGGCTGTTCAAAAGTTTCCTGACTATGAGAAAGAAATAAAACTCTATTATCCAAATCATAGAAATATGGTTAATGGTTCCTACCAAGATTCTATTGATATATTTAAAAAGATTAAATCTCTGGGGCACCCATGTTATGTATTGTCTAATTGGTCAGATGAAACTTATGAAGGTATGGAAGACCAATATCCTTTTTTAAAAGAATTTGATGGTAAAATTATTTCTGGAAGAGAATTCTTAGTAAAGCCTGACCCAAAAATATATCAACTAGCTATTTCAAGGTTTGATTTAGTAAGTTCTGAAACTCTTTTTATAGATGATCGTGAAGAAAATATCGAAGCTGCAAAAGAATTAGGTTTTCAAACAATTCATTTAACAGATCCATCTTTAATAAAATCAGAAATCAGTAAATATTTATTTGTTTAAATTAGACAATAAAATCGGGCTTGGCTTGGCCTCTTTAGGTAGACCTGGTTACATTAATATAGGTCACGATGGCGATCTTGGACCCAATAAAACGAGAGAAAATATGCAATCACACTGCCATGATGTATTAGACTATGCCTACAGCAATGGAATAAAATATTTTGATGTAGCAAGAGTATACGGAGAGTCTGAACAATTTTTATCAAACTGGATTAGAAAACAATCACAGTTTGATGGATTTGTTGGTTCCAAATGGGGCTATGAATATCTAGCTAATTGGGAGGTTGATGTTAAAACCCATGAAAGAAAAGACCATTCTTTAAAATTTTTAAAAGAGCAATGGATTGAAACAAGATTAAATTTGGGAAAAAGCATAGATCTATATCAAATTCATTCTGTGACAAGTGATAGTCCTGTTTTAGATGACCCTACAGTATTAAAAGAACTTGAGGAGATGAAAAAAAAAGGAATTGAAATTGGAATTTCTACTAGTGGACCAGATCAGGAAAAAACAATTGAAAAATTTTTGAAAATTAATGAAAAGACTAAATTATTCTCTTTTCTTCAAACAACTATTAATATTTTTGATCAATCTTGCACGGCAATTTTAGAAAATGCTTCAGAAAATAAAATTAATATTATTGCGAAAGAAATTTTTTCAAATGGAAGACTTACTTATGCTAATAAAAAATTTCATCAAAATGAATTAACTGAATTAGTCTCAATAGCAAAAAGTATTAATTTAAACTTAGAAGAATTATCTTATTTGTGGGTCTATCAATTACCATTTATTAAAATTTGTCTTACTGGTGCCTCAACAATCATTCAGCTTGATACAAACTTAAAATGTATTAAAAAAAAAGATTTAGAAATTCCATCTTTAGAGTCCTTTGCTTTGTCTACAGATGATTATTGGTCAACTCGAAAATTATTAAACTGGAACTAATTAAAATTTACCCAGCTTGAATTTGACGAGCTGGATGCGACGGATCTCTCTATAAATTTAATACCTTCAAGACCATCCTCTACGCTTGGGAATTGATGATTATCGGGGTTAAAAGTACCATTTTTCTTATCTATTAAGGCGTTTGCAACATCGGTATAGATATTAGCAAATCCCTCTAAATATCCTTCAGGATGTCCAGGAGGAATACGTGTTACCTCGTTAGATACACTGAGTGCACCCGCTCCACCTCTTGTGATTTTTTGTTTAGGCTCTCCATATTTTGTAAAATAAAGATAGTTAGGATCTTCCTGACACCATTCAAGCCCTGCTTTTTCACCATAAATTCTAATTTGCAAATGATTTTCATTTCCTGGTGCTATTTGAGAAGACCATATCGTACCTTTAGCACCTTCCTTAAAACGAAGAGAAATTTGTGCATTATCATCTAAATTTCTTCCAGGAACAAAAGATGTTAATTCAGCTGAGATCTCTTGTGTGTCAAGACCAGTGACATATCTAATTAAATTGTAAGCATGAGTGCCTATATCACCAATGCATCCTCCAGCCCCTGATTGACTAGGGTCAGTTCTCCAAGATGCTTGCTTGTTTCCGTCATCCTTTGTTTTGTTTTCTAAATCTTCTGTTAACCAATCTTGAGCATACTCAGCTTGAATAACTCTAATTTTTCCAAGATCTCCATTATGACATAATGCTCTGGCATTGCGTATCATTGGGTAACCTGTGTAATTGTGAGTCAGAGCGAATAATACATCATTATCCTGTTTGCTTTGAACAAGCTCCTCACATTGTCTAAGGTTCATTGCTAGAGGCTTATCACAAATAATATTAAATCCTTTGTTCATGAAAGCTAAAGCAATAGGGTGATGCATATGGTTAGGAGTAACGATAGCAACAGCATCAATTTTATCTTCTCTAGAACTCTCTGCCTCAATCATTTCATTAAAGTTTTTATAATTTCTGTCATCGTCAATTCCAATTTCTTGACCAGAAGTGATAGCTTTTTCTGCATTTGAGGAAAATGCTCCAGCTAAAAGCTCATATCTATCATCAATT